>NZ_JBMOXA010000011.1:0-205597 GCF_049316285.1 Variovorax sp. HJSM1_2
CCGTGCGCCGTCACCGGCTCGGCATATTCGTACACACCTTCGAGGTTGCAGGTGCCGCCCTTGGCCACGGCGCCTAGCGACTTTTCCAGAATGGTGGTCAAGCCACCGGCCTTGTTGCCGGGCGAGGGGTTGTTGTTCATTTCGCCGCCGTTGATCTCGGTGTAGTGCTCCCACCACTTGATGCGGCCCACCAGCTTGTCGGCAATCTCGGGGCGCACGGCACGGCGCGTGAGAAGGTGCTCGGCGCCATACACCTCGGGGGTTTCACTCAGGATGGCGGTGCCGCCGTGGGCCACCAAAATGTCCACCGCCGCGCCCAGCGCCGGGTTGGCGCTGATGCCAGAGTAACCGTCCGAGCCGCCGCATTGCAGGCCTATGGTGATGTGTGAGGCGTCGCACGGCTCGCGCTTCACCTTGTTGACGCGTGGCAACATTTCCGTGATCAGCTCAATGCCTTTTTTCACCGTCTTTTGTGTGCCGCCCGTATCCTGGATGTTGAAGACACGGAAGTTTTCACCCTCGCGCAGCGATGCGTGGGCCAGCCAGGCGCTGATCTGTGCGGCTTCGCAGCCCAGGCCAATCGCCACCACGCCGCCAAAGTTGGCATGTGTGGCGTAGCCGGTGAGGGTGCGCTCCAGCAACTGCATGCCCAGGCCTTCGCTGTCCATGCCGCAGCCGGTGCCGTGCGTCAGTGCCACCACGCCGTCGATGTTGGGGAAGTCGGCCAGGGCCGATGGGTTGGTCTGGCGTGAGAAGTGCGCCGCAATGGCGCGTGCGGCGGTGGCCGAGCAGTTCACGCTGGAGAGAATGCCAACGTAGTTGCGCGTGGCCACGCGACCATCGGGGCGCTTGATGCCCATGAAGGTCGCCTTCTGCGGCGTGGGGTTGGGCTTGACGTCTGCGCCAAAGGCGTAGTCGCGCGAGAAGTCGCCTTTGTCCGGCCCCATGTTCAGGTTTTGCGTGTGCACATGTTCGCCCTGCGCAATGGGGCGCGAGGCAAAACCGATGATCTGGTTGTAGCGGCGAACCGGAGCGCCGGCTTCCAGCGCGCGGCTGGCCACCTTGTGCCCGGCGGGGATCAGGCCGCGCACGGTGAAGTCTTCTATGGTGGTGCCGCCCACCAATTGGGCGCGGGCGATGACCACGTCATCGGCGGGGTGGAGTCGGATAAAGGGCGTCATCGTGTGTCTCGTTTCTTGTGGTGACTTGTGGGTGTGAGAGGAATATTCTGGGCAACAGCAATACCAATGGCGGCAGGCTGGAGATCGGTGGGCTGTGCTCGGGCTAGCGCTGTTCGGCGGTTTCTCGGGTTTTGGGTGGCGTGGCTTGCGCCTCGGACCAACTGGCGCTGAAGCGTTGGTGTGATTGATCCATGTGTTCTTGCATGGCGCGGCGCGCGCGGTCGGCGTCGCGCGCCACGATGGCCGCGTAAATCTCTTGGTGCTCGCCAATCGCCGCGCGCCACGAGGCCACGGTTTCAAAGTAGCCGCCGAGCCGCTCAAACAGCGGGCCACGGCGCGAGTCCCAGAACTGCAGCACGGTTTCGGTCAACACCGCATTGCCGCAGGCCTGCACAATGGCCAGATGAAAGGCGCGGTCGCCGGCCATGGGCAAGACGCCCTTGTCGGTGTCGCGCTGCATCGCGGCAATGGCTTGCGCCATGGCGGTCAGGTCCGCAGGGCGGGCTTGTACGGCGGCGATGGCGGCAATCTCGCCTTCGACCACGCGGCGTGCACGGATCAATTCCAGCGGCCCCCATTCGGAAGAGGGCACGGCTTGCTTGCGTGTATCGGCCTGGCGGGCCAGCACATAAACGCCCGAGCCGGTGCGCACTTCCACCCAGCCTTCCACTTCCAGCGCAATCAGCGCCTCGCGCACCGAAGGGCGGCTCACGCCCAACTGCACGGCCAGTTCGCGTTCGGCGGGCAGGCGCGCGCCCACCGGGAACTCTCCCGACTCGATCAGCGCTTGTAGTTGCCCGGCAATCTGCCGGTACAGGCGTTGGGGTTCGAGACTGTGCAGGGGCATAGAAAAACAGATCCAGTGATGGGCGGCTTAGGGTTAGGCCTTAATTGGCCAAGTGGTAAGGCCAATTAATATTCCCATAGTTAGTTTTGGCCACATATTGGGCAAAACCCTGAAACCCTTCGCGCGCCAACTCCCACTGGCCGCACAACCCCATGGAGATGCAATGAGGCTCAAAGGTAAAACGGCATTGGTGACGGCGGCTGGGCAAGGTATTGGCCAGGCCGCGGTGTTGGCCTTGGCGGCAGAGGGCGCCACTGTCTGGGCCACCGATGTGAACGCCAAGCTGCTGGCGTCGTATGAAGGTGTGGCCAACGTCAAGGCGCTGCCACTTGACGTGCTGGACAAAGCCGCCATAGGCAAAGTCATCGACAGCATGCCGGCCATCGATGTGTTGTTCAACTGCGCGGGCGTGGTGCACAACGGCTCGGCGCTCGAGTCCACCGATGCCGACCTGGACTTTGCCTTCAACCTCAATGTGCGCGCCCAGGTATGGGCCATCCAGGCGGCGTTGCCACGCATGCTGAAGAGTGGCGGCGGCAGCATCATCAACATGGCCAGCGTATGCAGCAGCATCAAGGGTCTGCCCAACCGCTTTGTTTACGGCACCACCAAGGCGGCGGTGATTGGCATGACCAAATGTGTGGCGGCTGACTTTGTGGCGCAGGGCATTCGCTGCAACGCCATCGCCCCCGGCACGGTAGACACCCCTTCGCTGCACGACCGCATCAACGCCAACGCCGACCCCGAAGCCGCGCGCAAGGCCTTTGTGGCACGCCAGCCCATGGGTCGCCTGGCGCAGGCGCACGAGATCGTGCCCATCGTGGTTTACCTGGCGAGCGACGAGTCGGTGTTTGCCACCGGCCAGGTGTTCTCCATCGACGGTGGCATGACCATATGAACCAGCTCGACCTGAAGGGCCGCCACGCGGTCATCACCGGCGGTGCCGTGGGTCTGGGTTATGCCATTGCGCAGCGCATGCTGGCCTCGGGCGGCACGGTCACGCTGTGGGACATGAACGAGCAATCGCTTGCCACGGCCAAGGAACAACTGGGCCAGGGTGTCACGACCGTGGCGGTAGACGTGTCGCGCCACACCAGTGTGGTCGATGCCGTGCGCGATACGCTGGCGCTGAACCCGGCGATCGACATTTTGGTCAACTCTGCCGGCATCACCGGCCCCAATGTCAAGCTGTGGGACTACCCGCCCGAGCAATGGATGCAGGTGCAGCAGGTCAACCTCAACGGCTTGTTTTTCTGCTGCCGCGAACTGGTGCCGCACATGCGCACGCGCAACTACGGCCGCATCGTCAACATTGCCTCGGTGGCCGGCAAAGATGGCAACCCCAACGCCAGCGCCTACAGCGCCAGCAAGGCTGGCGTGATGGCGCTGACCAAGTCGCTGGGCAAAGAGCTGGCCGACACCGGCATACGTGTGAACTGTGTGACGCCCGCCGCCGTGAAGACGCCTATCTTCGACCAGATGTCGCCCGAGCACATTGCCTTCATGCTGTCGAAAATCCCCATGGGGCGTTTTGGCACACCTGAAGAAGTGGCGGCCATGGTGACGTGGCTGTGCAGCGAAGATTGTTCGTTCTCCACCGGCGCGGTATTCGACTTGTCGGGTGGACGTTCCACTTACTAAATTTGAGCAACGGGCTTAGTGCTCTAATCAAACATCCCAACTGAAAGGACCCTGGATGAAACTCGTGCGTTATGGCAACCCTGGCAAAGAAAAGCCGGGCCTGGTAGATGCCGATGGCAAGCTGCGTGACCTGAGCGGTGTGATCAAAGACTTCACGCCCGACCAACTCAGCGATGCTGCATTGGCCAAAATCCGCAAGATCAAGACCGACAAGTTGCCCCTGGTGCGTGGCAAGCCGCGTATCGGCTGCCCCGTGGCCCGCGTCGGCAAGTTCATCGCCATTGGCCTGAACTACGCCGACCACGCTGCCGAATCCAACCTGCCCATCCCCAAGGAGCCGGTGGTGTTCATGAAGGCCAATAGCTGCGTGCAAGGCCCGAACGACGACGTGATGCTGCCCAAGGGCTCGGTCAAGACCGACTGGGAAGTGGAACTCGGCGTGGTCATCGGCAAACAAGCACGCCACGTGTCGCAAAAGTCGGCCCTAGACTATGTGGCCGGCTACTGCACCATCGACGACGTGAGCGAGCGTGAATTCCAGATCGAGCGCGGCGGCACCTGGGACAAGGGCAAGGGTTGCGACACCTTCGGGCCCATCGGCCCCTGGCTGGTGACACGTGATGAAGTGCCGAATCCGCAAAAGCTCGACATGTGGCTGGACGTGAACGGCGAGCGCAAGCAAACCGGCAGCACCAAGACCATGATTTTCAGCGTGGCCAAGATCATCAGCTACGTCAGCCAGTTCATGACGCTGGAACCCGGCGATGTGATCACCACCGGCACGCCTCCAGGTGTGGGCATGGGTGCCAAGAAGGACGGCAAGCCTGCGCCCGTGTACCTGAAGAAGGGCGACGTCATCACCCTGGGCATCGAAGGCCTGGGTGACCAACGCCAAACCGTGGTGCCGTTCAAGCTCTAAGCTGAGCCGAACCCGCCGGTTTTGCCACCGGCAACCCTAAGCAGCGGCGATCTCTCGCGAGACGCCGCTGTTTTGTTTTGTGGCGGCGCCATCAGGGTTTACCCGTGATTTCGGGGTAGGCCCCCGCACAGGTGACAGCGAGCAGATTAAAAACTTGTGCGAATGTCAAAAAATCCTGCAAAATAGAACGATCGTTCGTTTTATTTTCTGAAATGCAATGTCTGCCACCGCGCTTCGTGCGAAACCGTCTAAAAGCCTGCAAAAGGGGCAGCAAACCAAGGCCGCCATCGTTGATGCCGCCCTGGGCCTGGCGGCGCAGATAGGGCTGGAGGGGCTGAGCATCGGTGCATTGGCCGAGCTGATGCAGATGAGCAAGTCGGGTGTGTTTGCCCATTTCGGCTCGCGTGAAGAGCTGCAGATTTCGGTGGTGCGCGAGTACCACACGCGTTTTGAAGACGAAGTGTTCTACCCCGCGTTGAAGTCCACCCGTGGCCTGGCGCGTGTGCGCGCCATGTTTGCCAACTGGATGAAACGTACCTCGGTCGAAATCGACTCGGGCTGTATCTACATCAGCGGCGCAGTGGAGTTTGACGACCGCCCCGGCATCGTGCGCGACGCGCTGGCCGAGTCGGTGATGACCTGGCACAGCGCGATGAAGCGCGCCATCACCCAGGCCAAAGAAGAGGGCGAGCTGAAGGCCGACCTCGATGAATCACAAATGCTGTTCGAGATCCACGGCCTGATTCTGGTGCTCCATTACGAAGCACGCTTCCTGCGCAAGGAGGGCTCGCTGCAACGCGCCATGACCGGCTTCGACAACATCCTGGCGCGTTGTGCCGTGCCTGCACCCGATGTTGCCGTCGTGCCCAAGACGGCGCGCAAAGTTTCCGCTAAATCAACCGGCAAGACTGGCGCCTGAGCCGCCAAGCCATTTCTCTATTCAAACCCATCCCCAAGGAGCCAACACCATGCCGACCTACAACCCACCGCTGCGCGACATGCAATTCGTCATGCATGAAGTGTTTAATGTTGCCGATGAATTCAAGGCCATTCCGGCGTTTGCTGAAGTGGACGCAGACACCATCAATGCGGTGCTGGAAGAGGCCGGCAAGTTCGCCTCCGAGGTGACGTTTCCGCTGAATATCAGCGGCGATGAAGAGGGCTGCACGCTGGACAAAACCACCCACACGGTGACCGTGCCCAAAGGTTTTAAGGAAGCCTACGCGCAGTACGTGGAAGGCGGCTGGGCGGCGCTGAGCTGCGACCCGGAATACGGTGGCCAAGGCCTGCCATCGGTGATGAACCAGTGCCTGTACGAAATGCTCAACAGCGCCAACCAGGCCTGGACCATGTACCCCGGCCTGAGCCACGGCGCCTACGAAGCCCTGCATGCCCACGGCACGCCAGAGCAAAAGAAGCTGTACCTGCCCAAGCTGACCAGCGGCGAATGGACCGGCACCATGTGCCTGACCGAACCCCATTGCGGCACCGACCTCGGCATGCTGCGCACCAAGGCCGAACCACAGGCCGACGGCAGCTACAAGATCACCGGCAACAAGATCTTCATCTCGGCCGGCGAACACGAGATGACCAGCAACATCGTGCACCTGGTGCTGGCGCGCCTGCCCGATGCACCCAAGGGCAGCAAAGGCATCAGCCTGTTTGTGGTGCCAAAGTTCCACGTCAAGGCCGACGGCTCGCTGGGTGAACGCAACCCTATCTACTGCGGTGGCCTGGAACACAAGATGGGCATACACGGCAACGCCACGGCACAAATCGTCATTGACGGCGCCATCGGCACGCTGGTGGGCGAGCCCAACAAGGGCCTGGCCGCGATGTTTGTGATGATGAACGCCGCTCGTCTGGGCGTGGGCAACCAGTCGCTGGGCTTGACCGAAGTGGCCTACCAGAACGCGTTGGCTTATGCCAAGGACCGTATCCAGATGCGCAGCCTCTCTGGCGTGAAGGCCAAGGACAAGGACGCTGACCCCATCATCGTGCACCCCGATGTGCGCAAGATGCTGCTCACCGCCAAGGCCTACGCCGAAGGTGGCCGCGCGCTGCAAATCTTCTGCACGTTGCTGCTCGACAAAGAGCGTCAGCATCCGGACGAAAAGGTGCGCAAGGAATCGGCTGAACTGGTGGCGCTGCTGACCCCCATCGTCAAAGCCTTCATCACCGACAACGGCCATATCGCCACCAACCATTGCATGCAGGTGTTCGGCGGCCACGGCTTTGTCAAAGAGTGGGGCATGGAGCAGTTTGTGCGCGACAACCGCATCAACATGATCTACGAAGGCACCAACACCATTCAATCGCTCGACCTGTTGGGCCGCAAGGTGCTGGGCAACAACGGCGCCACGCTGAAGAAGTTTGGCAAGCTGGTGGGCGCCTTGGTGATGGAAGAAGGCGTGAACGAGAAGATGGCCGAGTTCATCAGCCCGCTGGCCTACCTGGGTGACCAGATGACCAAGTTCACCACCGAGATCGGTTTCAAGGGCTTCCAGAACCCCGATGAAGTGGGTGCTGCTGCCGTCGACTACCTGCGCGTCGCCGGTCACCTGGTGTTTGCCTACCTGTGGGCGCGTATGGCGCAAGTGGCGCTGCGCGAAATCGCGGCCGGTAACACCGACCCGTTCTATGTCGGCAAGCTGCAGACCGCACGTTTCTACTTCGCCAAGCTGTTCCCGGAAACCGCTTCGCTGATGCGCACCGCTCGTGCGGGCAGCAAGGTGTTGATGGACACCGACGCCGCTTTGGCCTGATGTCCTGGCGCCCGGGTTGCTAAGTTAACCCGGGCATGGTCCGCGTACTTCCACAGAAGAGAGAGACAACATGCGCATTCCAAAATCTTTCATCGCCCTGCTGTTGATGGCCACCTCTGGCTTCGCCGCCGCGCAAATGAGCCCCGTAGGCTTGTGGCGCAGCGTCGATGACAAGACCGGCGAGTCCAAGGCCGAGATCCGCATCTCCGACAAGGCCGGTGCACTTGAAGGCCGCATCGAGAAAACCCTGCGCAAGGATGCTAAGCCCGACGCCAAGTGCGACGAGTGCACCGACGAGCGCAAGGGCAAGCCCGTGGTGGGCCTCGACATCATTCGCGGCGGCAAGAAGGCCGAAGGCAAGGATGTTTGGGAAAACGGCAAGATCCTCGACCCCGAAAACGGCAAGGAATACCGCGCGAGCTTCACGCCCATTGAAGGCGGCAACAAGCTCGAAGTGCGCGGCTATCTCGGCCCCTTCTGGCGTACGCAAACCTGGACCCGCGTTCAGTAAACCATTCAAGAGATTCACACCATGTCCAGATTCCAAGTGAAAAAAGTCGCCGTCCTCGGCGCAGGCGTGATGGGCGCGCAGATTGCTGCGCACCTGGTCAACGTCAAAGTGCCTGTGGTGCTGTTCGACCTGCCGGCCAAAGAAGGCCCAAAGAACGGCATCGTCACGCGCGCCATCGACAACCTCAAGAAGCTCAAGCCCGCACCGCTGGGTGTGGCGTCTGATGCCAGCCTGATCCAGGCCGCCAATTACGAAGAGAACCTCGATCTGCTGAAGGACTGCGATCTGGTGATCGAAGCGATTGCCGAGCGCATGGACTGGAAGCTCGACCTGTACCAAAAGATCGCGCCGTTTGTGGCCAAACACGCCATCGTCGCGTCCAACACTTCGGGTCTGTCGATCACCAAGCTCAGCGAGGCCCTGCCCGATGCAATCAAGCCGCGCTTCTGCGGCATTCACTTCTTCAATCCGCCGCGCTACATGTACCTGGTGGAGTTGATCCCAACCCCCACCACACAACTGTCCATCCTCGACGACCTGGAAACCTTTGTGACCAGCGGCCTGGGCAAGGGCGTGGTACGCGCCAAGGACACGCCCAACTTCATCGCCAACCGCGTCGGCATTGCCGGCATGCTGGCCACGATGAAAGAGGTGGAAAACTTCGGCCTGACCTACGACGTGGTCGACGATCTCACCGGCAAGAAGCTGGGCCGTGCCAGCTCGGGCACCTTCCGCACCGCCGACGTGGTGGGCCTGGACACCATGGCCCACGTCATCAAGACGCTGCAAGACAACCTGACCGAACAAACCGATCCGTTCTACGCCAGCTTTGGCACGCCCGCCGTGCTGAAGACGCTGCTGGAAATGGGCAACCTGGGCCAGAAGGCCAAGGCCGGTTTCTACAAGAAGGTCGGCCGTGATGTGCTGCGCTTCGAATTGGAAAGCAAGGAATACGTGCCCGGTGGCCAGAAGGCCGACGAGGTGTATGGCCGCATGCTGAAGAAGCCTGCGGGTGAACGCCTGAAGCTGCTGCGCGAGAGCGAAGGCCCGCAAGGCCAGTTCCTGTGGGCGGTGCTGCGCAACAGCTTCCATTACGCTGCCGTGCACCTGGCTTCGATTGCCGACACCGCACGCGATGTCGACTTCGCCATGCGCTGGGGTTTCGGCATGCAGCAAGGCCCGTTCGAGCTTTGGCAGGAAGCCGGTTGGCTGCAAGTGGCGCAGTGGATTCAGGAAGACATCGCCGCTGGCAAGACGCTGTCGAATGCGCCGCTGCCGGACTGGGTGCTCAAGGGCCCGGTAGCCGAGGCCGGTGGTGTGCACACGCCTGAAGGTTCGTGGAACCCCACGTCTGGCAAGTTTGAAGCGCGTCGTGTGTTGCCGGTGCATGGCCGTCAGCTGTTCCCCGAAACCGTGTTGGGCAGCCAAGCCGTGCCGTTCTCCAAGGCAGGCACCACGGTGCACGAAGACGCCGGTATCCGGCTGTGGAGTCTGGATGGCGAGGTGCTGATTGCCAGCATCAAAACCAAGATGCACGCCATCAGCCCCGAAGTGGCCGAAGGCCTGCAACGTGCCGTGGACTTGGCCGAGCAAAGTTACCAAGGTTTGGTGGTCTGGTCGGGCGACGATCCGTTCAGCGCCGGTGCCGACCTGCAAGCCATGATGCCCGCCTTCATGGCCGTGGGTGTGAGCGCCATTGAAGACGCCGAGCACCACCTGCAGCAAACCATGCTGCGCCTGCGCTACGCCAGCGTGCCTGTGGTGTCGGCCATCCGTGGCCTGGCGCTGGGCGGCGGCTGTGAGCTGGCCATCCATTCGGCACGCCGTGTGGTGGCGATGGAAAGTTATATCGGCCTGGTGGAAGTGGGCGTGGGCCTGGTGCCAGGCGCCGGTGGTTTGACCTACATCGCCCGCCGTGCGGCCGAGAACACCGCGCTCTCTACCGACAAAGACATCTTGAAGTGCCTGACCGAAGGTTTCACTGCCGCCGCCATGGCCAAGGTCGGCACCAGCGCGCTGGAAAGCCGCCAGCTCGGTTATGTGCTCGATAGCGACATCATCGTGCCGAACAAGGACGAGTTGCTCTACGTGGCGCTGGCCGAAGCCAAGGCCATGTTTAACAGCGGCTACCGTGCGCCCCAGCGCCGTATGTTCCCGGTGGCGGGGCGTTCGGCCAAGGCCACGATCCAGGGCCAGTTGGTCAACATGCGCGACGGTGGCTTCATCAGCGCACACGACTTCCACATCGCCAGCCTGATCGCAGGTGTGGTCACCGGCGGTGACGTGGATGCCAACACCCTGGTCACCGAAGAGTATTTGATGACGCTGGAGCGCCAAGCGTTCTGCTCGCTGATCGTCAACCCCAAGACGCAAGAGCGCATCTTGGGTATGTTGAGCACGGGCAAGCCGGTACGGAATTAAGGAATCACCATGAGCAAACAAATTCAAGAAGCCTACATCGTTGCCGCCACGCGCACGCCGATCGGCCGCTCGCACAAAGGCTTTTTCCGCAACACGCGGCCCGACGATCTGTTGGCCACCGTGCTGCGCTCGGCGCTGGCACAAGTGCCGGGCCTGGACCCGGCCACCATCGAAGACGTGATCTGCGGCTGCGCCATTCCTGAAGGTGCACAAGGCCTGAATGTGGCGCGCATTGGCGCGGTGCTGGCGGGCCTGCCCAAGTCGGTGGGCGGCATCACCGTCAACCGTTTCTGCGCGTCTGGCCTGTCGGCCGTGCAAATGGCGGCCGACCGCATCCGCGTGGGCGAAGCCGATGTGATGATTGCCGCCGGCACCGAGAGCATGAGCATGGTGCCTATGATGGGCAACTCGCCCAGCCTGTCGCCCACCATCTTCAGCAACCCTGACGATATCGAGAGCTACGGCATCGCCTATGGCATGGGTCTGACGGCCGAGAAGGTGGCGCAGCAGTGGAAGGTCAGCCGTGACGCACAGGACGCTTTTGCCTACCAGTCGCACATGCGTGCCCTGGCGGCGCAAAAGGCTGGCGAGTTCACCAATGAGATCACGCCCGTGACGGTGGACGAACGCTCGGTCAACCTCGACACCGCCGAAGTCAGCATTCGCCAACGTGTGGTGAGCCTGGACGAAGGTGCACGCCCCGACACCACGGTGGAAGGCCTGGCCAAGCTGCGCACGGTGTTTGCCGCTCGCGGCTCGGTCACGGCGGGCAACAGCTCGCAGACCTCGGACGGCGCGGGTGCGCTGATCCTGGCCAGCGAATCGGCGGTGAAGCGTTTTGGTCTGACACCGCTAGCGCGTTTTGTGAGCTATGCCGCCAAGGGCGTGCCGCCGCACATCATGGGCATTGGTCCGATCGAAGCCATTCCCGCCGCGCTGCGTTACGCCGGCCTCAAGGCCGATGACATCGACTGGTTCGAACTCAACGAAGCCTTTGCCGCGCAGTCGCTGGCGGTGATGAACACGCTGGGTCTCGACCCCGCCAAGGTCAACCCCATGGGCGGCGCCATTGCCTTGGGCCATCCGCTGGGCGCCACCGGCGCCATCCGTGCCGCCACGGTGGTGCATGCCTTGCAGCGCAAGAAACTGCGCTACGGCATGGTCACCATGTGTGTGGGTATGGGCCAAGGCGCAGCTGGTATCTTCGAGCGCGTTTAAATCTTTTGATTTAGACCATGGCCATGCACGACTTCGACCAGGCCCTGCAACTCACCCCCGTTGGCGCTGCCGCCGACGGTGTGAGCACCGGTACCGCAAGCCCGCGTTACTGGAACATGGTGGGGCCGTTTGGCGGCGCCACCGCAGCGGTGATGCTGCAGGCGGTGTTGCAACACCCAGACTGTCTGGGTGAGCCGATTGCGCTCACGGTGAACTTTGCTGCTGCCCTGGGGCAGGGCGCCTACACCGTGACCGCGCGTGCGGCCAAAACCAACCGCTCCACGCAACACTGGACGGTGGAGATGACCCAGCCCGACGCCGATGGTGTGCCGCAGGTCCTGACCACGGCCACGGCGGTGACCGCCGTGCGTCGCGAGACCTGGGGCGGCAGCGACAGCCCCATGCCCGAGGTGCCCCACGCCCAAGAGGTTGAAGCGATCAAAGGCCCAATGCCGCTGGAATGGCTGCTCCGCTACGAGATGCGCCCGGTGGCCGGTGCTGTGCCGACTGCGTGGGACGGCGCTGAAAACCCCTTGCCACCCGAGCAGGCCAGCCTGTCGCGTCTGTGGGTGCGTGACGTGCCACCGCGCCCGCTAGACTTCGCGTCGCTGGCCGCGTTCGCCGATGTGTTCTACCCGCGTGTGTGGCTGCGCCGCGCCATCATGGTGCCCGCAGGCACGGTGTCCATCACCACCTACTTCCACGCCAGCGCCGCACAATTGGCCGCCACCGGCGACAGCTTTTTGCTGGGCCAGGCGCGCGGCCAAGGTTTTCGCAATGGCTTCTTCGACCAGGCGGTACAGTTGTGGAACCCGGCGGGTACATTGCTCGCCACCTCGCACCAAATCGTCTACTACAAGGCATAGGCTTTGGCCGAAGCTTGAGTGAACGCGATCCCAACACTTGAATCCCCTGGAGACTCCACCATGAGCGACATCCTCACCCACACCGACGGCGGTGTGACCACCATCACCTTCAACCGGCTCGACAAAAAGAACTCCATCACCGCCGCGATGTACAGCGCGCTGGCCGATGCACTCGACGCCGCCAGCGCCGACGCTGCCGTGCGTGTGGTGGTGTTCCAGGGCCATGAAACCATCTTCAGTGCCGGCAACGACATTGCCGACTTCCTGAACAACCCACCTTCCGGTGAAAACGCGCCGGTGATCCGCTTCCTGTACGCTTTGTCCAGCTTTGCCAAGCCGGTGCTGGCGTCGGTCTGCGGCCCGGCTGTGGGCATTGGCACCACGCTGCTGTTCCATTGCGATCTGGTTTATGCGGGTGACAACGCGGCGTTCTCCATGCCTTTTGTCAACCTGGGCCTGTGCCCGGAAGCGGGTTCCAGCCTGCTGGTGCCGCAGATGATGGGCTACCACCGCGCATGTGAAGCGCTGCTGTTGGGTGAGCCTTTTATGGCCGAAGCCGCCCTGGAAGTGGGCCTGGTGAACCGCGTGGTGCCACCGACCGAAGCCAACGGCATCGCCCAAACGCAGGCCCGCAAACTGGCGGCCAAGCCGCTGAGTGCGCTGGTGGAAACCAAGCGTCTGATGAAGAGCGGCACCGCGGCGCAAGTCACGGCCAAGATCAATGAAGAGCTGCTGAGTTTTGGCCGCATGTTGCGTGAGCCTGCGGCGCGTGAGGCTTTTGGCGCCTTCATGGAAAAACGCCGTCCGGACTTTTCAAAAGTCTAGAACCGGCTGCCCGCTGTTTTCACTGAGGGGCGTTGCGCAGCGCCCTTGCAGGGCACAATGCCAGCAGGATTTTGTGCGGTTTTGCGGTGTTTCCATGGTGCGCACGATGGTTACAGTTTGTGTTGGCGGCCTGGTTTATTCTGCGAGTCCAACGACCATACTGGAGACAACCCATGAGCCGTCAGATCTTCGTCAACCTGCCCGTTCAAAACATGGCGCGCTCCAAGGCGTTTTTCACCGCCTTGGGTTTTGCATTCAACCCGCAGTTCACCAACGACCAAGGCGCATGCCTGGTGCTCAGTGAAAATCACAACTACGTGATGTTGCTGGTCGAAGACTTTTTCAAAACCTTCATCGACAAACCCATAGCCGATGCCAAGAAAAGCACCGAGGTGTTGGTCTGCATTTCATGCGACAGCCGTGCGGAGGTAGATGAGTTGGTGGTCAAGGCCCGTACCGCCGGTGCCACCGTGCCACGCCAGCCGCAAGACTATGGCTTCATGTACTCGCACGGCTTTGAAGATCTGGACGGCCACATCTGGGAGCTGGCCTACATGGATCCCAGCGCCAACCCGGCATCGTCGCCCCAGGCTTGAACCCACGCGGAACGTAAACCCGTTCCTAGAGGCTGTCGTTATCCAGTAACTCGTGCAGTGCATTGCCCAGCATGACCAGGACCAAGCTACCGAAGGTAGCCACAACGACCAATTCCATCCATTCCATAGAGCCTCCAATACGGTTAAGTTTGTAAGGTTTTGTATGGAGGTAGCTTAAGCAGCCGCCACTGGCCGCCATGTGGGCGGCGGCTAAAGCAACCAGTCAGCCCACAGCGTGTGCCGGCGTAGGCCTGGCGCTTACAGCAGCAACTGCGCCAGCGACGGTACGAAGCCATCGGCGTCTACCGCCTCTATAGGCTCACCGTGGTTGTAGCCATAGGTCACCAGCACAACCGGGCAGCCAGCCGCGCGTGCGGCTTGGGCGTCGTTGCTGGAGTCGCCCACCATGAGGGTCTGGGCGGGCAAGTGGCCCAGGGCTTCGCAGGTCTTGAGCAGCGGTAGCGGATCGGGTTTTTTGCGTTCGAACGCGTCGCCGCCAAACACATGACGAAAGAAAACGTTCAGGCCTTTGCGTTCCAGCAGCGGACGCGCAAATGAGGTCGGCTTGTTGGTCAGGCAGGCCAGGGCCCAGCCCCTGTCCTGCATGGCGCGCAGGCCCTCCACCACGCCGGGGTAGACGTCGGCAAACTGGCCGTTGATGGCGAGGTAATGTGTCTGGTAGTGTGCCCAGGCGGCGGGATAAAAGTGTTTGCAGGCGGCCTGCACATCCGCTTCACCGGTTTCTGTCAGCACCTTTTGCAATACCGAGAGAATCAAATGCTCAGAACCTTTGCCCACCATGTTTTCAATTGCCTGGGCGGCAATACCGGGCAACTGCAGTTCCTGCAACATGCCGTTGAGCGCGGCGCTGAAGTCGCCTAAGGTGTTCACCATGGTGCCGTCGAGGTCAACGATGGCGGCGCGGATGTGGTCTTGGTTCAACGTAATAAAGTTCTGAACGGAAGAATAGAGTTCTGAATTTTCTTGGTTCATTCAAGGTCGCATAGAGAAAATAGTTCTGAACAAATTTACTCGATCTGGTTCGCCCTAGTTGAACTAGGGCGCGGGATGGCTCTGCTAGGCGGCTTTCTCGCCGGCTAGTTCGCCATCAAGAGGGACTGAGCACACGCTGGTGGGCTGCTTCAGGCTGATTGCGGCCATACGCAGGAAAGTTGCGAATGACTGCTAAGACTCCCAGTCTGGGCATCTTTTGGTGCCCAAATGATTGGGCGAGCGGCAGCGTCAGCACTAGCAGGATGTTTTGGCAGGCTAGATACCGCGCTCCCGGGGCACCACATGGCAAGGCGCGTTCCTTGCTATTAGGCGGTTCGATCGGACGCTGCCGCCAAAGTGTGGTCGGGCGTGTTGGTAACGGCTACCTATTTATATGTGCGTTGCCGTACATACCGCAGTCCGTGCTTACTGTATGCTGCTCGATGACTAAGGTAATTTAGGCGGCAAACGCTAACCGACACTTAGGCCTTAATGGAGCGGCATCGACCGCTTCGACATTAGCCACAGCCCGAGACCCTTCATCAGGCCATTAAAAGAAAGGCCTGCCTATGCGCTCCGTTGACTCCAGTGATCGGGCTAATGGCGACGTCGATTTCGTCGCCAATGCCGCGGTGGCCCGTTGGCAAACCATCGTGGAGGCTCTCACTCCGTTGCTGGGCCAACGTGGAGTAGCTGCGCTCTACCGGCGCACGCTGCATGTTGCTGGGCGCAGCCATCCGTGCCTGCTTGACGCGCAGGAAACGATAGAACCAGTGACTTTTATCGCGTTACGCCAAGTGCTCATGCAGCAAACGGCAGACACTGCGGCCGCCGCCACTGATGTATCTATCGAAACCTTTCACGAGCTGTTGGACAGTTTGATCGGCAAGTCCTTGACCCAAAGATTGCTCGGCAGCGTGTGGTCTCCTCTTTTCAGCGGCTCGCCCGCGCAGGAAAAATCTAAATGACCTCCAAAGTGACCATCAACCGTCTTGCCACAGGCGTACCTGGCTTGGATGAAGTGCTCGGGGGAGGTCTTCCTGAGTTCTCATTCAATTTGCTGGCTGGCCCCCCAGGCTGCGGCAAGACGACTCTCGCGCACCAGATGATGTTCGCGTTGGCCTCTCCCGAACGCACTGCGCTGTATTTCACGGTACTCGGCGAGCCACCGTTGAAGATGCTGCGCTACCAACAACAGTTCGCTTTTTTCGATAACGACAAAGTCAACCAGTCGATTCGTTTCATTAACTTGTCCGACTCAACTGCGCTGGGCGATTTGGACGCAGTCCTAGAAAAAATCACGCATGAGGTTCAGGCGAAGAATCCAGCACTCGTGTTTGTCGACTCGTTCCGCTCCGTGGTGCTTGCTAGCCAGGCGCAAGGAAAACACAGCGGCGAACTTCAGCGCTTCATTCAACAGCTCGGCATGCTGATGACCAGTTGGCAGGCCACCACCTTCTTGATCGGCGAGTATTTCAACGAAACGGACGCCAACCCCGTATTCACGGTGTCGGATGGCCTGATCTGGGTACGCCAGAGCGTGCAGCGCAATTCCATGGTGCGCAAGATGGAGATTCTGAAGATGCGCGGGCAACCAACCTTGCCTGGCTTGCATACTTTTCGCATCGATCAGTCCGGCATCCAGGTCTTCGCGCCCATGCTTCAACGCCTTGCCCGACCAGAACCATCGGCGGAGGGTTTGGGCAGTGAACGCTTGTCCATTGGTGTTCCAGACCTTGATCTGATGCTGGGTGGCGGTTTGCCACGCGGCTACTCCGTACTGGTTTCGGGCCCATCGGGTTCCGGCAAAAGCATACTCGCCACGGCCTTCTTGGCCGAAGGTGCGCGGCGGGGCGAAACCGGCGTAATCGCCGCATTCGAGCAACAACCCAGCGGGTCACGTAACCCGGTTTTGGCCGACTTGATTGCCGCCGGTTCGCTAGGGCTCGTCGACAGTCGGGCACAGGATTTATCCATAGACGAAATCTTGTTGCAGTTGGTGCAAGAAATCCAGCGCCTGAAGGCTACGCGGGTGGTCATTGACTCCCTCTCCGGCTTCGAATTGGCGTTGGCGCCGACGTTTCGAGAGGACTTCCGCGAATCTTTGATGCGATTGGTCACAGGGCTCGCGAGCACGGGCGTTACGGTGATGATGACCTGCGAACTCGAAGACCGGTACAACGACCTACGTTTCAGCCCCTACGGCACAGCCTTCCTGACTGACGTCATCATTGTGCAGCGCTATATTGAACTCGACAGTCGGTTGCGGCGGATGATGGCAGTGGTGAAAGTTCGGGGCAGTGCGCATTCCGACGAACTGCGCTTGTTCAGCGTCAATGGCAATGGCATTCAGCTAGGCGAAACACTTGGAGAAAGAGAGGGGCTACTTGGCGGGCGGCCCACACTTTGCCTACCAAAAAAACATTCTGAGTCTCAACCGGCGAATGAAGCTCGAATGCTCTAACTCGGCACGCAGCGACCGAGGAATTTTGACTTGGGTTTATTCAAAAAGTCCCAACTAAATTCATCTACTCAGCCGCTCACTGAGGAACTGGCCGCGCTTCGCCAAAACATTGCCGAAGCAAGATTAGTTTTGGAAAATCTGCAGAAGGAAATCCTCGAAGCGCGCAAAGTTAAAAAATCGCGCAGCGATGCGCAGTTGCGCGAGATGAATGCCCGCTTGGTGGAGGCCGCGATGCGCAACCAAGAGGATACGGATTCCGCAATGCAAGCGCTTGAAACACTTACTCGGTCTGCGCAGTTGGACGTGCTCACGCAATTACCGAATCGGGCCATGATGAATGATCGTTTCACGCAGGCTATCGCCGGTGCGAAACGTCACAACATGCAGCTCGCTATCCTCTTCATCGACCTCAATGATTTCAAAAAAATCAACGACCGCTTAGGCCATGACGCTGGCGACGAGGTTCTCCAAAAAATATCGCGCCGCCTGGTGAGCGCGGTACGAGACGTTGATACGGTCAGCCGCCACGGCGGCGACGAGTTCCTGGTTCTTTTGTCCGACGTGGCTCAGAGGTCTGACGCGGAATTGGTTTCGGATAAATTGTGTCTCGCCGTTGGCGAGCCCATGGTGATCCAAAAATGGAAGCTGCGTCTGTCGATCAGCATTGGTATTGCACTCTATCCTGAAGATGGCTTAGAGCAAGCAACACTCGTTAAACATGCGGATGCCGCGATGTACCAAGCGAAGCATTTAAAGGCCCTGAGTTCAGCAAGCCGCAAAGGTAGCGGGGGCTAGGGGCTTTCCACTTCCGCTGGCCGCCCTTGTTAACCCAATTTATCTCCAAACGCAGATGCCGCCTTCGAGATGCCTGGCCATTTAAAGCCGAATATCACGACGGCACCTCAAGAAGGTGATTTCCTGACGGTACAAAATAGGACTCTGCACAAGAGTGTCCATTTACGTAGGTCGCGTAAGAGTCCAAGCCCATTTCTAAGTGCGCCCGTCAAGCGGGCGTTTACGCGTCTGGAGAGTTGGAGGCGAGGTGCCAAGGCTAAAGATAATTGGGCTTTACGCTTTATATGGTGCGAACTGAATCCCTGGGATGCCACCGCGACGGGAATTTTTTGGATGCACCCAGCGAGTTCGCTGCGGACGCCTTCGGTGGGCTTGAGTGAGGGCGTCACGAAGCTTCGGAAGAAGGTCGCTCCGCCGGCAACGCATCTTTGCACCGTGGCGGGTGTCATCTATTATTCTGTATGTTCGCTAGGGAACAAGTAGAGGAGCCAAGAAACATAAGATGAATGTCTGGTATCTCGCGGCCTTCGTTCAGCTTATTGCGGGATCCCTGAGAACACTACCCAGGAGTTGCCGCCATGTCGAACCTCATCGATTCGGTGCAAAACCAACTGCTCTCTGCGCTTCCCCCTGCGCAGTGGCAGCGCTGGAAGCAGGATCTAGAACCGATCGAGCTCTCACTCGGTCTGGTTCTTTACGAATCCGGCCTCGTCATGACGCATGTTTACTTTCCCACGACTGCGATCGTGTCTCTGTTGTATGTCCTTGAAGATGGTGCTTCGGCGGAGATCGCCGTTGTGGGCAACGAGGGCATTGTCGGTATTTCGTTGTTCATGGGGGGCGGTTCCACGCCGAGTCGCGCCGTGGTACAGAGCGCTGGGCATGGCTATCGGCTTCCCGCGACCGCCATGCAGGTGGAATTTGATCGCGGTGGTCCTGTGTTGCATCTTCTGCTGCGCTACACCCAGGCATTGATTACCCAAATGGCGCAGACCGCAGTTTGTAATCGCCACCACTCACTGGATCAGCAGTTATGCCGCTGGTTGTTATTGAGTCTGGATCGCCTCAAGGGATTGGAACTGCTGATGACGCAGGAGTTGATTTCCAACATGCTAGGTGTGCGTCGAGAAGGTGTGACCGAAGCCGCACTCAAGCTTCAGAGGGCGGGTCTGATTCGTTACGTTCGCGGTCACATTACAGTGCTCGATCGCGCTGGTTTGGAACGTCGATCCTGCGAGTGCTATGCGGTGGTAAAGAAAGAATACGACCGCTTGCTACCGCCAAAAATAGCTTCCTAGAGCAGCCTGTTGCGACAGAAGATCTGCGAGATTTTGGCGGATGAACGCCGGCGGCTAAAAACACGCGATCCTGAGGCTGTATGTGCGTTATCAGACAGTCATAGCCTTGAAATACGGCGCAGACTAAATGTCTCGTTGCTTGGCAACGCACCGTTAGACTGCATTGTTCCAAGCTGAAAATCACCTCGTCGAGTTGCTTCCCCGCAAAGATAGACAGCGTTTATTGTCCGTTTGTGAGCAGGTTGAACTGACGCTAGGACAGGTGTTGTGCGAGTCGGGCGCATACATGCGCCATGTCTATTTTCCGAACAATTGTTGTATTTCTTTAGTGAGCGCCATCGATGGGCGCGCTGGACTGGAGGTGGGCATGGTCGGGCGTGAGGGCATGATTGGAGCGCACCTGGTGTTTGGGGTATCCATTGCCCCTTTGCACGCGGTGGTGACAGGGGCGGGGCGTGCATTGCGCCTCGACTGCAGCATTTTTCGAACCGAGCTGATCCGTAGCGCTGCTTTGCAGCACACTCTTGGGCGCTACACCTATGTAATTTTTTCGCAGTCTGCCTCGTCGATGGGATGTCAGCGTTTTCATCTGCTCGGCGCGAGGCTGGCCCGATGGCTACTGATGCGGCATGACCAAGCGCAATCAGACAGCTTTCTTGCGACCCACGAGGGACTTGGGCATGTGTTGGGGGTGCGCCGCGTAGGCGTCACACTTGCTGCCGGGGTATTGCAGAGTAAAGGCTTTATTGCATACAGCCGGGGAATGCTGACCGTACTTGATCGAGGTGGTCTTGAAGGGGTGGCGTGCAGCTGCTACGCCCGAGATCGGAGCATTTATGACCAGTTTCTTCAAGCTAAACAAGCCCAGCTCTCCACGAAAACGCATGTTGAGCGTGGCCTTCGTGCGGCACACAAGAGCGTTGGGTAAAACGCGTGTGAGCCCATGTACGGTGCGTTAGCGTACAGACAAGAATCGTCTCGTGGCACATGCTAAAAGGCTGGGCGCGCCGCGCCTTCACACCTGGTGATCGCTAAATCGATTGCCTCAGGAAGGGCTCCACCATGCGTGCGCTTGTCTATCAAGGCCCAGGCCTGAAAACTCTCCAGGAGCACCCCAAGCCCGAGATAAAAGCTCCCGGCGACGCTATTGTGAGGATAACCAAAACCACCATCTGCGGTACTGACCTACACATCCTCAAGGGTGATGTGGCAAGCTGCCTGCCGGGAACCATTTTGGGTCATGAAGGCGTCGGCATTGTGGATTCGGTGGGGGCGGCGGTCGATACGTTCAAACCTGGCGATAGGGTGCTGATCTCCTGTATTACCTCCTGCGGGCGCTGTGTAGCATGCCGCAAGGGCATGAATTCGCATTGCACAACCGGCGGCTGGCTTCTTGGCAATTGCATCGACGGCACGCAGGCTGAGTTTGTGCGGGTCCCCCATGCGGACACCAGCCTGTATCCAATCCCTGAAGGCGCCGACGAAGAAGCTTTGGTGATGCTCAGCGACATCCTGCCCACCGGTTTCGAGTGCGGCGTGCTCAATGGCAAAGTCAAGGTAGGCTCAAGTCTCGCCATCGTGGGGTCGGGGCCCATCGGGCTCGCTGCCTTGCTCACGGCACAGTTTTATGCGCCGGCCGAAATTATCATGATTGACTTAGATGACAACCGGCTTGCTGTCGGTAAGCACTTTGGCGCCACCGCGACGGTGAACAGCAGCGCAGGCGATGTCGCACAACAAGTGATGGCGCTCACAGACAATTGCGGTGTAGACACGGCGATTGAAGCCGTGGGCATTCCCGCGACCTTCAAGATTTGTCAAGATATCGTGGCAGCGGGGGGCACTATCGCCAATGTTGGTGTGCACGGCGTCAAGGTCGATTTACACCTTGAAAAGCTGTGGTCGCACAACGTCACGATTACCACCGGACTTGTGGACACGAACTCTATCCCTATACTGCTGAAAACCGTGCAGTCAAAGCGGGTTGACGCTCGGCAATTGATTACGCATCGCTTCAAGTTAAGCCAGATACTGGAGGCCTATGACACTTTTGCAAACGCAGCCAGCACCAAGGCCTTGAAGGTCATCATCGAGGCTTAAAAGCGCTGATAGAAGGAGCGTACATCGAAATCCGTGCGCCTTACCGGATCAGCAACACGGGCGTACTACAACGTGCCATCACCGACATCGCAACGGATCCCATGACCCATGACCATATTCCCCAGCGCCGAATGCCCGTGTGAGCCCATCATAATCAGATCTGCCTTTTCTTCGCGCGCGACCGGGTGGTTTTTCCGGCGAACGCACCACCAATACCGGGACTGGCGCCAAGCAAATGATTTGTTCCGCTCCGCTTCCGAGAAAGAGGTGCACCACACCACGGCGGCCGTGCGTCCCCGCTACGATCAAGTCCGCAGGCCAGTCGATTGCCGCTTTGGCCACGGTGTCGCCGAGCCGCTGGCCGAAGGTAGCGAAGAGCACATGGTCGGCTCCGAAACCGGCCGCACTCACGATGGCCATGGCATCGTCGAGGATCTTGCCGCCCTGGTCTTGCACTACTTTGAAGAGATCGGCCGAGTAGTCTCCCGTCTGGTCAAGGCCCAAGACAAACGGACTTTCATCCGCTATATACACCAGCCGCAGTTGCGCTCGACCACCGGACCCGGTGGACATCTGCAGCGCCGCAACGAGGGCTTTATTAGATGTTGAACTTCCATCGACGCAGACCACGATTCGTTCGTACATACCTCCCCCAGCAAATAGGTCGCGACACCTTGCCGTGAAAAAATTCACCTATCGGAACATGGTGCGCGCGCCGCAAACGCCGGTCTGTACGCTGGCAAACATTACGGAACTTTAATGATGAACCAGGCTGGCAGCGAGACAAACTCCAATAAAACAGCTTGTGCAACACGCTGAACCACAAAATGGCACTGTCCATCTCATCATCAACTCCACCGAGGGAATGCCGTCCTCCTCTCTCTACACCCACAGCTTCTGCAGCTTGATCTGTGCCTATCAACTCGTTGGATCTGTTCCATCGCGTGACTTTCAGTACGTCGAAAGCCGATGGCTTTAGACCGATAGGACAGGCTCGCGCGCGATGAAGCTCGGATCCAGCTTCTCCCCGTATGAGTTGTACCGCGACGCGGCCATGACCACCGCCTACTCGGCGGCTGCGGTCCCCTGGGTGTGGCACTCCAGGGAAATGGCGCACCCATCACACTGCCCGTTTACGAGAAGATCAACAAGACCTCCACCAACGCCATGTCAGTGGACAGCTACTTGGACGTTCCTCAGTTCACCGACGCTTAGTAAACAAGAGCTGTTGGCTTTGTCGCTGATTGGCCGCTTCTACTGACACAAGCGGCCCGTCGTTTCGCCGCGCAAGATGTCCGCTTCCGCTGCATTGCCGTCGGCTGAAGAAGGCAAGTACAGGCTAGGGCTGTGTGGAAATCCGCAATGAGTTCGCACGAAATGGGCCAAGGTCGCAGCGTTTATGTGCCCGAGCCTTCACTTGGCTGCTTCTTCGAATCAACTGCGTCGGCGACCTATCAGGTTGACCCAAGAGGCGGCTCAAGGTAGACATAAGAAGGCTTTGACGATTGCAGATGAGCCGCAAATCATTGGCTTCCTGACCAAAACCGCACTGACTCAAGGTTCTGCCCCTTTTGGGAGATTGTTAGATCAGGTTAAAGAGTCAGAATTAGCCGCGACCCGTATTTGATCTGCGCTAAGGCTTGATTCTTGCTTGCCTCTTGGTGGCTACTGCGGTTCTTTTCGCGCGGTTTAAAACGCCGGGCTCGCGAATTGCCTCGAGTTTTTCTGCTCCTGATGTCGTATCAGGCATGTTTTCTTTGCGGAGCATGTGGACAGCCTGAGTTCTTACTCTACGCTGACAGATTGTGAAAACTGAATTCAAATATTTGAATTCCTGGATTGCACATCCAATTTAGAATCTGCGAAAAAATTAAAGCTAAATTACAAGACTTACATCACTGCATATCGTCATTGTGAATGCCCCAACCATGCGTAATGCGTCTCATCAGCCGGAATTATTTTTCGGCCGATTTTGCTTGCGCCCTGTTGAGCGTTTACTACTCGACGAAGGCGAACCTCTTGCCCTGGGGTCGCGTGCATTCGATCTTCTTCTGACCCTCGTTGATCGGTCCGGCCAAGTCGTTGGGAGAGACGAACTTCTAAAGTCAGTGTGGCCGACCACCGTCGTTGAAGAAACCAGTCTGCGTTTTCATATCTCCGCCTTGCGTAAAGTGCTCGGAGACGGGCGGAACGGGGCTCGCTACATCACAAACGTTGCTGGACGCGGCTACAGCTTTGTCGCTCCAATTCGCCACTCCACTGAGCCTCTTCAGACGGTCAAGCCTGACCCTGTTAAGGGCTCAAAGTGCACGGCCCGCGAAACACGTTATGTATTTGCCCCGCGACCTTTGCCGTCCAGGTTGACCCCGGTTGTTGGACGGGATGATTCGGTCGCAACCATTTCTTCGTTGCTGTCACAGCGACGCCTTGTCACGATCGTGGGTTCAGGTGGTGTTGGTAAGACGACTGTCGCACTTGAAGTTGCAAAACGCTTGGTGGAATCCTATGCCGATGGGGTCCATCTAGTAGACCTCTCTGATTTTTCTGATCAGGCGGACGTGCACAGGGCGCTGGCAGATGCGATCGGTGTCGAAGCCAACGCGGGAAGCTGCGCAGGGACTTCCATCCACGATCTGTGGTCCGGCATCTGCATGACGCTCCACTCCCGTCGTTTGCTACTGGTGATAGACAACTGTGAGCACTTAATTGATGCAGTAGCTCGTCTTACAGAAAGTGTGTTGAGGGTTGCGCCTGGGGTCTCAATCCTAGCCACCAGCCGCGAGGCCTTGGATGCAGAGAGCGAATGGGTCCATCGCCTTCCACCTCTATCCATCTCGGGAACCGATGCGCCAGCGTCGCCGGCGGCAGCCTTGATGTTCAGCGGTATTCAGTTATTTGTTTCGCGTGCAGATGCACACTCGAACGAAATCGTACTGACGCAAGACACGCTGAGAGAAGTTGTCGAGCTATGTCGACTGTTGGACGGTAATCCCCTTGCACTGGAATTGGCTGCCATCCGTGTTTCTAGCCTTGGCGTCAAAGGATTAGTCGCGCGCGCCGATGATTTTGCGGAATTGCTATCGCGCGGAAGACGAACCGCGCATCGGCGTCACAGCAGTTTGATGGAGTCTCTTGAATGGAGTTACGGCCTGCTGGCCGAAACCGAACAGATTGTCTTTCGCCGACTTTCTGTACTGCGTGGAGACTTCGACCTTCGTTGCGCTTTCGAAATAGTGAGATTTGGCTTTGAAGAGAATCTCGACTCCCCACCTCTGGACGAGTCGTCCGTGGTGGACGCCCTGATGAAGTTAGTCACCAAGTCGCTGATCGTGCGTGACGCCTCAGTCGCAAGTGCGAGTTATCGGCTTCAGAACACCACCCGTGGTTTTGCTCGGCACAAACTGGTCGAATGCGGCGAGTCTCGGACCGCGCAGTATGCGCATGCACTGTACGCCATGCGCCGCATGGAAAGAGTGAGTGCGGCCTCCGCAAAAGATCCGACGCAGGCAGAACTTAAGCGCTTGCAGCCAGACGTTAGCGCGGCAATAGAATGGGCCTCTTCAGCCGATGGCAATACTGCCCTGGCAATTGACCTCTCAGATGCTTTGGAATGCCTGAACGCCCGTCGTCCAGTTGAACGCCGCCCCATACCTCAACCCACGAAAGTGGCGCCTGAGGAGGCGGATTATTTGAGGCCGTGGCCAGCGACTGTCGGCGCCGGTTAAAACCACCAATTCAGTGGCTGCACCACTGCCATCTGTAGGGCGTAGAAGCGCGTTCTATATGAAATCCAGCAATACACGATGAACCAAGCCGAGCTGCTTTTACGTTTCGGCCCCTTCGAACTTTATCCCTCACGCAAACTGCTGCTGGAGCGAGACAAACCTGTGCGTCTCGGCAGTCGGGCCTTTGCTTTACTCGTCGCATTGGTAACCCGTTCCGACGAAGTTCTGAGTCATGAAGAACTCATCTCAATCGTCTGGCCCACGACGATCGTAGAAGAAGCAAATTTGCGCGTCCACATGTCTGCGCTGCGCAAGGCGCTGGGCGATGGTCAAACGGACACGCGCTACATCATCAATGAGCCCGGCCACGGATATCGATTTGTCGCACGCGTCGAAAGAGATGAAGTTGAGGAGTCTGGTGCATTGGAAGGCACCTGGCTTCACTCGGCAGTTCACAATCTGCCTTCGCGGCTGACCAGAATGCTTGGTCGTGCCGGCGCCACGGCAGACGTCATCGCGCGCCTCAAAGATCAACGACTTCTGACCATTGTCGGAGCCGGAGGAATGGGGAAGACCACCGTCGCACTCGCCATCGCAGAAGAAGTGGCAGAGTCTTTCTATGACGGGGTTCGTTTAATTGATCTTTCGCCAGTCCAAGATGGCGAGCTGTTGCCGACTACCGCCTGGAGCGCTTTCGACGTCGGCACCTTGCCGTTTTCCGAGGACCCAATGAAGGGGTTGGTGAACGGGTTAGCAGAAAAAAGGATGCTGCTGGTGCTCGACAACTGCGAGCACATGGTCGAGGCGGCGGTCCATTTTGTCGAAACCATTCTTAAATCTGCGCCTGCAGTGCACATTTTGGCAACGAGTCGCGAGCCTCTCCGCGCTGAAGGTGAGTTTGTATATCAACTCGCGGCTCTAGCGCTGCCCGCGGAAGATCTCCAAAACGATTTCTGTCAGGTACAGCATTCGCCGGCTGTTCAACTTTTTGTCGAGCGAGCGATGGCCAACGCAGACAGTTTCAGTCTGACGCGGCACAACATGCAAACGGTGGTACAGGTCTGCCGACAACTCGACGGCATTCCTCTCGCCATCGAGTTGGCTGCGAGCCAGGTCGACTCCTTGGGACTGAGTGCGCTAGCGAATCGGATCGATGATCGGTTTCGCCTGCTGACTCGTGGCAGGCGGTCGGCACTGCCAAGGCACCGCACTCTATTGGCCCTTCTGGATTGGAGCTACGAGCTATTAACGGCGACGGAGCGCATCGTGTTTCGTCGACTAGCGGTGTTTTGCTCCAGTTTCTCGCTTGAGAGCGCCATTCGCATCGCAGCGTTTCATCAGATCCGCCCTAATGATGTGATCGACTCTGTGTTGAGCTTGGTATCAAAGTCTCTTATTGCGACCGATACCAGCGGAGAACACATCTTTTATCGCTACCTGTTTTCCACGCGCTCCTACGCCACGGCGAAGGCACAAGAATTTAGCGAGGATTCTGTTGTCGCCGGACGCCATGCGGCCCATTTTTTGGACTCGGTTCTCGAACTGGTCGCGTCGACAACCATCGCGCCGTTTGCTGTACGGGTGTGCGCACTCCGCCGAATGTCAGACGATATTCGCGCGGCAATTTCCTGGGCAGCCTCAACAACAGATAGCGCGGCCGTAGGTGTCCGTTTAGCGGTGGCCGCTATTGACGCATCACAACGCACAGGGTTCTCCTTCGACGAATATGGCCGCTATCTCGACCAGGTACTCCAGCAACTAGAGCGCTCCGATCATCCCGAGCCAGAACTCGAGCTTTATGGGCTATCAGCACTTTGCGCAGCCAGCGGGCAGACCACGTCAGTGCGCCGCTCATACTCAGACCTGGTTGCGCGTACTCTTCAGTTAAGCGCGCTACCGGGCCCTACGGATGAACGCATCGCAGCCTTGTTTGGGGCAACGGTCGCTTCGTTTGGTGCAGGTCGCTATCAAGACGCACAGAGACTATTAGAACGCCTGGGCCAGATCACAGTAGGCGAATGGCACCCTGTGAGCGTTGCAGTTGTAGACCGCCTCAGTGTTCTTGTGAGCCACTATCTCGGCGAGCACGACAGAGCCCAGGAACTCTCAAAGCGAGTGTTGGCCGCTAATTTTGAAGGAATTCAAAGGCGATTTATTCCCGAGATACCGCTGCAAGTATCCATGAGGATTGTTCGCGCACGCATCCTCTGGCTACGGGGTTACGCCGACCAAGCTGAAAGCGAGGCCGAAGAGGCCATACAGCATGCATATATCGGAGGCGTCGAGCATGCTCTAGCAGCCTGCCAAGCATTGGGTTTAGCCGTATTGCCGATCGCTCTCTGGCGGGGCGATACTGGTCGTGTGACGGACTATGTTGCCAAGCTCAAAGAAATCTCCACGCGGGTATCGCTGAGCTATTGGATGTCGTGGGCCCAAAGCTATGAGGCCGTTCTTATGTGGGGGAATCGTGACGAACAACATTCAGCCTTGCGGTGGGAGCCTCCTGAGAACGCTAAAGAATTAGACCATCTAGGCACCTTCGTTGAGGACTTCGTCACAGCGCGAACAGTCTCGCGAGCAACGGCGGGTGAGGCGCTCTGGTGTGCGCCCGAAATTCTCCGCGTTCATGGCGTACGACTGCTACGAAAGGACGATGCAGAAGCCAACGCAGAAGGCGAGGCGTTATTGCAGAGTGCTCTGAAGCTGGCAAGTGATCAGCATGCTCCGGCATGGGAGCTGCGGATCGCAACAAGCTTGGCCGATCTTTGGCACAAACAAGGCTTTTCAGACGATGCGCGAGCTTTGTTAACCAGCACACTTGAGCGCTGTGCTGAGGGGGCCGAGACAAAGGATCCGCTGCGGGCAAAAGCCATCTTGCAGAAGATCGCTCAAGATGAGCATGGCGCGAACCCTAGCGTCGGCAAAAAGACGAAACCAGCTTTACATGCCCGAGCGAGAATCACCTTGTGACAGAAGCATCACATCAGATTTTCCAGCCCATTTTTGGTCGAGATGCCGTGATCGAAGAGTTGGAGACGCAACTTGCATCGCGCAGACTTGTCACGCTTGTAGGGTCCGGTGGCATTGGTAAAACAACAGTTGCCCACGCTTTAGCCAAACGAATATCACATGTATGGCCCGACGGCATTGTGGGCGTTGAGTTAGCAGCCCTTTACGACCCCAACCTTCTTGCAAGTACGCTGGCGGCAGCATTGGATCTCCCTGTGAGTTCAATGATCGACGTCAAAAGCGTCAAGGCCAAAGTCTTGGCTTATTTGCAAGAGAAGCGAATTCTTCTAGTACTCGATAGCTGCGAAAGCCAAATTGAAGCGGTAGCTGAACTAGTGGAGTCGTTACTGGGGGCCACACAATACATGCAGGTGCTCGCCACTAGTCGTGAGCCACTACTGACCTCAGACGAGTGGGTGCATCGTTTAGCCCCCATCGGTCTACCAAAAGATCTAAAGGGAATTTCCCCTGACGAGGCCCTTTCCTTCCCCGCTATTGCCATGTTTGCGAAATGCGCGGGCAGCCGGGGCGTGGCGTTTGAACTGACCGAACACAATGTCGCGAGCGTCGTCGACCTGTGCATGAGGCTTGACGGTATCCCATTGGCCATCGAACTCGCTGCTGCGGCGATGAGCGAAGTCGGGGTCGAACAATTGACTTCGCAACTTGGAGAGCATGTACTGGCTCTAGAGGATGACAATCAAACAACGCACGCGCGGCACAGAACGCTTGGCGCCATGTTCGACTGGAGTTACGAAAGACTAGACGCAAGCGAAAAACGCGCGTTTCGGCGGCTTTCTGTTTTTCGCGGCACATTCAGTATCGAGTCGGCAGTTGCGGTTGTCGCACATCAAGCCAGCACGAAAGCAGCGGCAACGAACATCGTGTTCCGTCTGATCGAAAAGTCACTCGTCAGTAACGCCAACACGAAAGGTGATGGACGTTTTCGCTTGCTAGACACGACTCGAGCCTATGCGTCTCAACAGCTTGAATCTGATGCCGAGCGCAGTATCGCAAAGCGAATCCATGCGGAGCACATACGCAACATCCTTTCGCGCGTGGAGCGTGATTGGGAGCAGATGCCAATTGCGCAATGGCGAGCAGAGTATGTTTCATGGCTGGACGACGTGCGGGCAGCCTTGCATTGGGCATATTCTGAAGGGGGAGACCCGGAACTCGGAATCAAACTGACTGTCGATTTCTTTCCTTTGGCAGACAAGACCTCTCTTATGACAGATCTTGACATCCAAATCGACACAGCGCTGAAGGTCTTGTCCACGCTGCTTCATCCACTGCCATGGTATGAAATGCGGCTGAAAACGGCCATTGGCTTGGTCTATCAGCGAAAGCAGATCGAACAGCCCGAGATGGAAACGCAGTTGGAGTCTGCTTTCAACGTCGCGCGCACGACTGGGTCTGTCAAACATCAGATCGGTCCACTATTGGCCCTGTGGAGTACAGCGTTCCAGCATGGGAACTATCCTCGTGCGCTCACCTGGTCAAATCGCATGGGAAAAGTGGCGAGCGAATATGCAGACACATTCGCACAACTCACGTCGGAACGAACTGAAGCTCAATCACTGCACTTTCTTGGCCAACACAACGATGCGCTGCGCTTGGCTCAGCACGTTCGCGAAAAGGGTTGGCAGCGCATTCCGCTAGGCTACACGCCCTCAGCCGTAGACCTACGCGTTTCCATGGGAATACTGATCGCCCGCATCCACTGGATGCAGGGCCTTGCAACTCAGGCATCCACCGAAGCGTCGGCGTGCCTTGAAGCGGCCGCCAAAGATTCACCCACAGCCTTGGTTCAGGCGCTTGGACTGGCAGCCATCCCAATTGCAATCTGGCGCGGAGACACCGCTCTAGCATCCACGCTTGTTGCTCAACTCAAGGCTCATGCCGCTGAATTCGGATTCGAGTATTGGATGGCCTGGGGCACGCGCTACGAAGCGACGCTGAAGACCCATGTTGGACGACACAATGAGCCTCGTGCCGGGATGGCTTCCAGCTATGGGGCTAACGCAAACAAGCTGTCAGATCACATCTGTTCCATCGATCCGATTTTCTGGAGTTCAACCTCCATGGATCGAGTCCGCTCCGGCGCTGTCGGCTGGTGTGCATCAGAGGTCATACGCGGATTTGGAGAGCGTATGTTGCTGAATGGTGGCGCAACAATTTCTTCCGTAGCATCGGCAGCGGAAGCTTGCTTCACTGAAGCCATTGCAATTGCTCAACGCCAACAAGCCCTGGCGTGGGAGCTGCGTGCAACAATGAGCAAGGCGAGACTACTTGCAATCGGCAACCGGGTAGAAATGGCTGCCACTATCCTCGGCACCGTAACGGCGCGCTTCACCGAAGGGCAGGACACCGCTGACTTGATAGCCGCGAGAGCCTTGTTGCAAGGCCTCTAGAGCAATGCCTTCTAGACTAGATTAACGCCCTTAATTGTCGTCCTCTTGGCATAACGACCAGCAGCACCAGACTTAGGGCTAAAGCAACGCCTATTGCACCAAACATGGTGTTCGCCCCTCCACTGCGCAGTAGCGGAATCAGTAACAGCGGCGCGGCAACCGCACCGATGCGATTCATAGCCCAGGCGGCCGAAATTGACGATGCCCGAGATGCGGTTGTAAACAGCTCTGCTCCGTACACATTCAGCACAGACACATAGAGCGATGAAAAAACATTGAAGCTCACAATGCTCAAGATCAGCCAAGCTTGAGTGTTGACCATCACAAAACAGCCACCGCTAATCGCCATAAAAACAGCGCACAGACCCAGCGCGAGGCGACGCTCGATACGATCAACGGTATGCGCTGTAAGTAGCGAGCCGACTAGCGGACCAAAAGTAGCCAAGCCAACATACAGAAGGGTGTCAGCCAAGTTGAACCCCTTTTGAGTTAAGACCGCGCCAGTCAGCAAAGGAAACGCAACGGTTGACCAAGGACTAAGCAAGAACAACAAACCGACCAGCGCCCATTTTTTATGCTTCGCCATCCCTTCCTCGGGATTGGCCAGTGGCACAGCTTCTGCCGGCAAACTGTTCCCAGGTCGCACATCAGTAGGGCTCTTCCATAGGGGAGCTGAGCGCTCAAACCGTCCCAGCGCCGCTAAAGCTTGTTCGAGGCGTCCTTGGGACTCAAGCCAGCGCGGAGATTCAGGAAGAACAGCAGAAAGCGCACCAACTAAGAGTGCCCCCGCGCCTCCAATGATGAAACCCCAACGCCACGCCTCCAGGCCTAACAGATTCATCGGCGTCAACCAGCGGATTACAAAGATTCCGATGGCCGGGCCGAGGGCTGCAAGGGCAATGGTCACGAAGATCAGCGCCCCCCGTCTTGCTGGCGGGAGCAAGTCCGTCAGATAGGCGATCACCAAGGGAGGAAAGGCGCCTAGGGCTAAACCAGAGACGCCTCGAAACAAGGTCAACTGAGTAATGTCCGCGCTGATGGCTGCACCAAAGGACGACACCCCAAGCCACAGCAGAACACCGGTCAGAACCTTGCGGCGCCCATGTCGATCGGCCACCCATCCCAACAGCGGTGCCCCGACTACAGCACCGACGTAAACAGATGAGAGAAGCCAAGCGAGCTCCTGAGAGCCTCTTTGCTGCGGTGTCGCAGAGAACACCGCAGACAGAACACTTCCAAGTGCCATCTCCAGTAAATCGAAAGCAAACCCGGCAGAGCAGAGTGCGATTATCAAAACGTGCAGCGACGTAATCGGCAAAGCATCAAGACGATGTGCGATCGCGCGCTTCTCGAGTGGAGAGACGGGCATTGAATTCTTCTAGGAACAGCGAGAAAGAAGGCCGGAGCTTATCCGAGGCCTGTTCAGTCACTCGCCTCAAACACTGCGGGTCTCCCAAAATCTAACAAGTATTAACACTCGTGAGTCCAATGCGCCATCCCTGAGTGATCAGATCACGTTCACTCACATCGATTTACTAGCCAATTTGATCCAACTAATGGATGCTCGCTAGAACAAAATAGAGGGCAAACATGCTTAATTCTGAGCAAATTAAAGTGGCTGTTTTCTGCGGAGAAACGCTGCTCACAGAAGGTGTCAAATTTACCTTGAGACGAGAGGAGCTGAAGGTCGTAGATTTGGATGCAGAGGCCAACGTGATCGTCGCCGACTATGAGCCCGCCTTAAAAATGTTGACGGCGACCAGTTTCGATGCACGTCAAAAGGCGATGGCGAAACCCATTGTGGTCCTTTCTCATCGAGCCGGATGCAGCGAAATCCGCCATGCAATTTCTGCCGGAGCAAGGGGCTACCTCACGGCGGACTGCGGGGTTGCTGAAGTGGCGGCAGCCATTCGGAACGTTCATAGTGGCAAGAGATTTCTAAGCGCTGCGGCGGCCGCGAAATTGGCCGAAGAAATAGACTTCGAAAAACTGACCTCTCGCGAGCTTGAAGTTCTGCGCTTGGTGGCTGAAGGCTGTGCCAACAAGACAATTGCACGAGACTTGGATATCTCTGTGGGAACGGTGAAATCGCACGTGAAAGCCATTTTGCATAAGCTCGACAGCAGCTCGCGAACCGCCGCAGCGGCAGTTGCCGAGCGCCGAGGTATGCTAAAGCTTCCGTCGATATCAATCGATAGCGGAACTTATGACGTAAGTAGACAGCCCAGACCGGCTGGAAAAGAACAGGTGGCTTTGCGCGCGTAGTACCCGGGGGCGAGTCCGTGGACTAACCCATACGCCAGGTAATCGCGTCCCACCCCATGCGTGTATCGTTGAATCAGCGCCCCCCGATGACCCAAGGCGGTCGATCTGGCTTATGCCTCAAACAGAGATTGACCAATAGACGCAGCCCAGCTAACAGCAGCCACGATCGCTTCATCAATTGGAAAGAGGCTAAGTTAGCGCACGCCAGAGACCGGCTCATGAAGGTTTGCGGGCTGTTCTTCATTGCCATCTTTGTCATCGGCTGCGCAAACCTGGAAAAAGATGCCGCGGACACAACATCACACTTTCGGGTCGCCGGCCCTTCCGCGCCCCTTGCTCAAATCGTCGCTGCGGGTCAACCCGACAAGGAGCTTAGTGGTTTCCGCCTTTTTCCGAGCGGGGACTTTGCGTTAGACGCTCGCCTCTCCCTTATAGAACGAGCGCAGCATTCGATAGACGTCCAGTACTACCACTTGGAAGCGGACGCGACTGGCCGCTACTTTCTCAAGGCACTACATGAGGCGGCAATGCGAGGCGTGCGTATTCGTCTATTGCTTGACGACCTGTACACCGGGGGTGACGACGTCTTACTCGACGCTTTCTCGGCGACACCCAACGTCGAACTCAAGCTATACAACCCGATCCCAGTTCGTAGCGCAAACGTTGCCTTCCGAATGCTCGGTTCGTTACTTCAATTCGACAAGGTGCAGCGAAGGATGCACAACAAATTGCTCATCGTCGATGGTGCAATTGCGATTGCAGGTGGACGCAACATTGGCAGCCGTTACTACTACCAGACTCCGGGAGAGAACTTCCTGGACTTAGACATATTGGTCGCCGGAGCATTGGTTCCGAGGCTAGGGGAGCTATTCGACAAATTCTGGAATAGCACCAGCGCGGTGTCGTTCCAAACGCTTGTCGCACCGAATCGGCCGGATGGTGAACGCTTAACACTCTTCCAGGCGCTCACGAGCGCTTCGACCACTCCGCCACCACGACCGCCTTCACCAAATGACCTCTTAGGCTATGCCCCTGTTTCACAAGAGCTGAAAGCCAGGCGCCTCAGCTTGATATGGGCTCAGGCGGACGCGTATGCCGATTCCCCAGATAGAGCGAGAGGTTATAAAGCTCAGTACGGCGGGGTTCCACTACAAGATGTCGACAGCGTTCGCTATACGTTTGTCGAGGCCATCCGTCGGGCAAAGAAGTCTGTCCTGCTGTTCTCGCCTTATCTTGTTCCTGGTCCATATGGACTGCAGGTTCTGAAGGACACTCGCAGTCGAGGCGTACGTGTGGAACTCATTACCAACTCTCTTTCTTCAAACGACGAGCCCTTGGTCCACACAGCCTATCGGCGCTATCGTTCCAAGCTCGTTGCTATGGGTGTGCAAGTCGACGAGATCAACAGTGGAAAGATCGCCGATAGCCCACGCCTTCCGCTTTTCGGTTCGTCAATTGGTCGCTTGCATACCAAAACCGCAGTCGTCGACGCAGAGCTGCTGTTCGTCGGGTCAATGAACTTTGATCCTCGATCGGACCGTTCCAACACTGAGCTTGGTCTCTTTATCCAGAGCCAGACACTTTCGAGCCAGATGCTCCGTTTAGCGCAGGTGTTGCGCGAACAAGGTGTTTGGACAGTTAAAGCAGGCCCCATGGGGGGGGTGGAATGGCACGGCATCCACAAGGGTGAAGCCACGGTTCTACATTCAGAACCAGACGCGAGTTGGTGGGATCTGCTGCGCCTCGAAATCACTGCGCCCTTCGTGCCGGAAGATCTTCTTTAACTCAACGGGGGTGCTTCGCTGACACCAAGACTGCTTCGACTTGAATGAGCAATCGAACACGATCTTCAAAGCCAAACTGCAATCCCCATGTGATTCCCCACTGGCTGCGCATGATGTCAGCTTGAAAATCGCCCCCGCAAACCTGGCGATTGTGAACGGGGCTGATGTAACAGTTGAACCGCACGACTCGAAGCATGACGGGATGTGTTTGCCCCAACATTTCCAACCGGCCTTCAACCGATTTGAACTCCGCGTCGAGCCTCACGTTGTCTGCCGAAAATCGCGCAATCGGGTACTCCGCGATGTTCAGAAAATCGGTGCTCTGCAAATGGCGATTCAACATGTCCACGCCAGTATTGATGCTCGCCATGTCCATCAAGATCTCCATACTCGCCAGACTGCCCGAACTATCAACACGCACCAGGCCATCTTTCGTACTGAAGCGACCTCGGTTCGTGCTGGTTCCATAGTGGCCCATCTCGTACAGAACAAAAGTATGGGTGGGGTCTAGGACATAGTTTCCTCCAGGCTGCGGCGGGCCACCGAAACCGGCCGGAGCTTCTGGGGCGACAGATGGAGATTGATTTGTTCTCGCGTTCGAAGACGCTGCAAAAAAGCAAACGACACTCAACGTGACAAGCATGTTTCTCATGATCGTTCTACTTCCTATCTCGGAGTGTTTTCTGGGTCATGGAGGAAGCTCATGTTGACACCGCGTGCGGCCTTCAAGAGAAGGGCTGGCTATCGATCAGAGAGCTCTGACGTCGCACCCTGTTGCGTCAGCTTCGTAGTCGATGCACTTCTATGAATTGGAGAGCTTCGGCCTTTGCGAGCGTGAGCACAACGAGTGCGAATGACTGACCACGCTATTCGCGGGGAGCGATTCGTCAAGGGTGATTCACGCTTGGATGTGCCCAGAAGGGCACATTGGAAATTGCCCGGATGCCGTGATGGCACTAGTGTTTTGAGGCTCTTGTTTTAGTACAGCACCAGGCAGGTATTTCACTGCGATGACTGAACGGCTCGGTTACTCGCGAGGTGTCTTCAGTGAACCGCCATTCGCCTTCTTCTCTGCAGCGGTCTCAGCCTTCACTTCGCTGCGTGTTTTCTTCGAAGCAGGCTCTGCCTTCGAAGCGACGGGATATGCATTCGAGTTTTTCGAAAGTTCACCGGCTTTCGCTGCCTTGGCTCGCTCGCTCTTTACTTCAACACGAGACTTTGCGGGAGCCGTGTCAGGGCTTGGCTTTGGCAGACCACCGTCATCCGCTGCAAACGCGGCAGAAGAAAAGATTGCAGCGAATGCGACCGCCCAGATTGAATAGAGCTTTTGGGTTTTCATAGAACGTCCTTTAGATCAGGTTATTTACAGAGACTCCGAAGCCACCGCCTCCAACCACTGTTCTCAAACTCATGTTTCGGATGATCACTGGGTTGACTGGATGGAGACTGAGGTTCAACAAAGGGCGGTTAGAAATACTTCTTTATGTCGGCACAAACCACCCACACAAAAAATTTGCCCCCCTCCGGTTTGAGCTTATGGCTTTCACCTTATCTCTTCATCTCTCCTTTGAAAGATAGCTTTGCTCTCAATGGTGCTACGGCCTAGCCAGTCCACTCGCGCAGCTTCAATGGATAGAGCGGAAACATCGACAGTCCTGAAGTGACGCATTAACAAGTGCTAGCTGGAAGCCCCCCGCTCATGAGAGGCCCTTCATAGAAGCCGCATTGAAAGGGACTCCTTGGATTAAAGCGGCCACAACGCATCGAGTCGTTAAAGCTCTGCCTCAACAGAGAGATGAACATCGCATCGAAAGGGGCTGGGTGATGCAGTCACTGCTACCTAACATCCCCTTCAGTTAATTACTTGAGAACAGGACTGAATATGAACTTCGAAGACTTCGAACCCATCGCTCCCCGACGCCGCCAGGTACTCGCGTTAGGTGCCGGCCTCGGCACTGCAATCGCCCTGCCTCTGGCTGCATCGTTGACACCTGCAAGCGATGCGCAGGCAGCAACTCCCACCACTTCCCAACCCCCGAAAGGACTAGAAATGAGCACTATCACCACCAAGGACGGCACGACCATCTTCTACAAGGACTGGGGTCCCAAGACCGCGCAGCCCATCATGTTCCACCACGGTTGGCCGCTGTCCAGCGATGACTGGGATGCGCAGATGCTGTTCTTTGTGCAACGTGGCTACCGTGTTGTCGCACACGACCGTCGCGGTCATGGCCGTTCCGCCCAAGTCAGCGAAGGCCATAACATGGACGCGTATGCTGCCGACGCTTTCGCCGTCGTCGAGCACCTGAACCTGCGTAACGCCGTTCACATCGGCCATTCCACTGGTGGCGGTGAAGTGGCTCGTTATGTCGCAAAACATGGCCAACCTGCCGGTCGCGTTGCCAAGGCGGTTCTGGTCGCAGCCATCCCTCCACTGATGCTGAAGACCGCCAGCAATCCCGAAGGCCTGCCATTGGAAGTCTTTGATGGCTTCCGTAAGGGCGTTGCAGATAACCGTGCGCAGTTCTTCCAAGATGTGCCTGCCGGTCCGTTCTATGGTTTCAACCGACCCGGTGCCAAGGCACTGCCAGGTGTGATCCAAAACTGGTGGCGTCAGGGCATGATGGGTAGCGCCAAAGCCCATTACGAAGGCATCAAGGCATTCTCTGAAACCGATCAGACTGAAGATCTGAAGGCCATCACCGTTCCCACACTGGTGATGCATGGTGATGACGACCAAGTCGTGCCGATCCACGACTCGGCACTGAAAGCCGTTAAGCTGCTGAAGAACGGCACCCTGAAGGTCTATTCGGGCTACTCGCACGGCATGCTGACCGTGAATGCAGACGTGCTCAACGCTGACCTGCTGGCCTTCATCAAGGGTTGATGCGATGAAGCAGTGCCTGACCCACGCCAACGGTGCGCCGGTGGCTGACAACGTCAACATCCAGACCGCTGAACCTCGTGGGCCAGCACTGCTTCAAGACCTCTGGATGCTCGAAATGCTTGCGAACTTCAACCGTGAGGTTATCGCCGAGCGGCGCATGCAAGCAAAGGGGTCAGGGGCTTATGGTTTATGGCCCGACACCCAGCAAGCTGCAGAGCCCGCACCCGAGCTGCATGGCTCGGCCACGCACGGAGAGCATCGCATCGACGCGGACGACTACAGTCAAGTCGCCGCGCTGTTTAACTTAATGAATTCCGAAGAGCGTCAGCGTTTGTTTGATGACACGGCCCGCGCAATGCACGGCACGAGCCCTGAGGTGCAGAGCCGCCACGTAGAGAACTGCTGCCGCATCGATCCCATCTACGGCGCCGGCGTCGCAATGGCGCTTGGCCTAATTTAACTTTTCCCAAAACTTTCTAAGGAGCTATTGATGAGTACCCCCACCGCCAAAGCAGTTCCCGGTAAGAAACTTCTGAACCCTAGCGATCACTTGCTCATCATGATCGACTTTCAGTCGCAGATGGCTTTTGCTACGCATTCCATCCCTGCTATTGAGCTACGCAACAATGCGTCGCTGGTCGCGCAAGCTGCCGCTGGCTTCAAAGTTGCGACCATCCTGACGACGGTTGCCGAGAAGAGCTTTTCTGGACCGATGTTCGACGAAGTGACGGCCCCATTTGGCGGCAAGGAAATGCTGGACCGGACTTCCATGAACACATGGGAAGATGCCGCCGTCATTGCCGAAGTCAATCGCATTGGAAAGCCACGCATCGTGCTCGCTGGCTTGTGGACGAGCGTATGCATCGTCGGCCCGGCACTTTCAGCGCTGGATCAGGGCTTCGAGGTTTATGTCATCACCGATGCCTGCGGTGACGTCTCTACCGAAGCCCACGAGCGTTCCGTCGAGCGCATGGTGCAAGCCGGTGCACAGCCAATGACGTCACTACAGTATCTGCTGGAACTGCAACGCGACTGGGCTCGTGGCGACACCTACGATCTGACGACTGGAATCGCCAAGAAGGTCGGCGGAAGCTACGGCATCGGCATCAACTACGCCAAGACGATGTTCGGTGCCCACGAAGGCTAAGTGAAAGATCGCGCCCCACCGGTGATAGCACTTGTGGGGCTTCTAGGCATTCTCGTCGGCGAAAAGCTGCCGTCGGTCTATCAATCACAGCTTGCTGCTTGGACGCATTATGCAAATCACTGGCGAATCGAGAACCGCTGCTCGAACAGATTTCACACGCTGGGTCTATCGCATTGCACTGCTGGCCCTTTGCGGTGCCTACCTTCAAGGAGGCCTCGTCAAAGCCTTTGACTTCCCAGGTGCAGTAGCAGAAATGAAGCATTTCGGGCTACGCCCGGCGGAATTGGCTGCGATCGACACGATTCTTCTGGAGCTAGGTGCTAGTGCACTCATTCTCTCGGGCAAGTACAGATGGTTGGGCGCGTTTGCACTTGCTGCATTCACTCTGGCGGCGACCTTTCTCGCGAACCGATTCTGGGAGATACCCGGCGCAGAGAGAGGCATGGTCATGAACGCCTTCTTCGAACATCTCGGTTTATGCGGCGGGCTCGTGTTGGTTGCGCTGAACGATCTCTATCAACGCACGATGCCGCAAGCACCATCTCACTAGAACAAACGAGATGCCCCTTCAGCGCGCCTCAATCTCCAACCAACTCACTCCCCGTCATGAAAACATACCTGGTTTCGCTGGCCGTCGGTCTACTCGTCGGTGTGATCTATGCCTTGTTCAACGTTCGCTCGCCTGCACCGCCGGTGATCGCGTTGGTCGGACTTCTCGGCATCTTGCTTGGCGAGCAGATTCCACCACTCGTCAAACAGGTCTTCAAGACCGAAAGTGTGCAGACGTCCTGGCTGCGTCACCAAGTGACACCGCACATGTTCGGCGAACTACCGAAATGCGCTGAGGCTAAGTCAACGAAAGGTTCCGAACATGTCTGAAACTGCTGATCTGATTCTTCACCGTGGGTTGTTTACCACCTTGAACCGCGCACAGCCGACCGCACAAGCGGTCGCCATCAAAGACGGTCGATTCCTCCGCGTCGGTGGTGACCATGAAGTGATGGCCCTCGCAGGCCCACAAACCAAGGTCATCGATCTCAGGGGTAAGCGTGTGCTGCCCGGCTTGATCGACAACCATCTCCACATCATCCGCGGTGGCTTGAACTTCAACATGGAGTTGCGCTGGGATGGCGTGCGCAGCTTGGCAGATGCCATGGCGATGTTGAAGCGACAGGTGGATGTCACGCCCGCTCCTCAATGGGTCCGCGTCGTCGGTGGGTTCACCGAGCACCAGTTTGCAGAAAAGCGCCTTCCTACTCTCGAGGAGCTGAATGCTGTCGCGCCGAACACGCCTGTCTTTATCCTTCACCTCTATGACCGCGCGTTGCTCAACGCAGCGGCTCTACGCGCAGTCGGCTACACCAAGGACACGCCCGAGCCCCCAGGCGGGCAGATCCTGCGCGACAGTGCGGGCAACCCCAATGGACTCTTGCTGGCCAAGCCGAACGCGGCCATCCTCTATGCGACTTTAGCCAAAGGCCCGAAGCTTCCCCTGGAGTACCAAGTCAACTCCACGCGGCACTTCATGCGCGAGCTCAACCGGCTGGGTGTGACGGGCGCGATCGATGCCGGCGGTGGCTTCCAGAACTACCCCGAAGATTACGAGGTGATCGAACAGTTGTCGAAAGAGAAACAGTTGACCATTCGACTGGCCTACAACCTGTTTACCCAAAAGCCCAAGCAAGAGAAAGACGACTTCCTGCGATGGACCGCCGGGTCCAAGTACAAGCAAGGTGACGACTACTTCCGCCACAACGGTGCGGGCGAGATGCTGGTGTTCTCGGCCGCGGACTTCGAAGACTTCCGCCAACCTCGCCCTGACATGCCGTCGGAGATGGAGGACGACCTGGAAGAGGTCGTTCGTATCCTGGCACAGAACCGCTGGCCATGGCGCATGCATGCGACCTACGATGAAACGATCAGCCGTGCGCTGGATGTCTTCGAGAAGGTCAACCAGGACACTCCCCTCGAAGGTTTGAACTGGTTCTTCGATCACGCGGAGACTATCTCCGAACAATCGATGGACCGCATTGCCGCGCTGGGCGGCGGCGTCGCCGTGCAGCACCGCATGGCGTACCAAGGGGAATACTTCGTCGAGCGGTATGGGCATGGCGCCGCGGAAGCAACGCCTCCGGTGGCAAAGATGCTGCAAAAGGGTTTGAAGGTTTCCGCAGGCACGGATGCGACGCGGGTGGCTTCGTACAACCCATGGGTTTCGCTCTCTTGGCTCATCACAGGAAAGACTGTCGGTGGGATGCAGCTCTATCCCCAACGCAACTGTTTGGATCGCGAGACCGCGCTACGGATGTGGTCAGAGAAAGTGACCTGGTTCAGCAATGAGGAAGGAAAGAAGGGCCGGATCGAAGAAGGCATGCTTGCCGATCTGATGGTGCCCGATCGCGACTTCTTCACCTGCGCGGAGAGCGAGTTGATCGACACGACTTCTCTGCTGACCGTGGTGGGTGGCCGCGTGGTGTGGGGTGCGGGCGACTTCGCGACGCACGACGATTCAGAGCCGCCGCTGGCAATGCCAGATTGGTCACCGGTCCGCACGTTTAGAGGTTATGGCGCTTGGGGCGAGGCCGAAGGCAAACCCCTACAGGCCGCGATGCAGAACACTGCGTGCGCTTGTGCTACCGCCTGTCAAGTGCATGGACATCAGCACGCGAAGTCATGGGCCAGCGATGCGCCTGTTTCTGAATTCAAGAGCTTCTGGGGAGCACTAGGGTGTGCCTGCTGGGCTGTGTAAGCACCATGTTTCCTGATTCAGTTAAGAGGTCAGCACTTGGCAGGCCTATTGCGAAGTCCAAACGTGATGCAGGGCATTCAATCTTGAGTGCGTCACTCTGACACCGAAGGTCGTTGAAAAGTTTCACGCCATCAATACCTTTAACCCATGTTTGTCGACGACGCTCAGTAGCTTCTGAGCCATAGCACTGGGCCGCTGTTGCCCGGACTCCCATCTTCGGATCGTCGAGTGATCGGTGTTCAGAAATGCCGCGAACATGGATTCGCTAAAGTTTGAACCTGGTGCGCAGATCTTTGATCTGCGCGGGGGTGAGGCCTGAAGCGGATACCAGGCAGGATGTCTCGAAACGCTTCATCGATGCATCATCGATGGCTTGGACGCTATGGAGATCGGCGGCCGCGTGATAGATCGCATCGAAGGCAGGACTTTTAAATTTATGTCGGATGGTCATATCGTTTCTCCAAAAGAATCGTGACTCTCACCGAGTGTGCAAGGGTTGGGTGAGAGGGCTCTTCAGTTAACGACAAGCGACGAGGGGGCTTGATCTCGGATATTTACGTTGTGGTTAAACCGTAGTGCGATGTGTGATCTGGGCATGCCGCGCTAATGTTCGTGCGATTGAAACAGGGCCCAGACGTCGTCGCTGATGTCAGTCGCAGGACCGACTCCGACCCGAACCGCATTCAGAACGAGCGCTGAGTAGTTAGTGGGATCCATCTCGGGCGCCGCTAAGAACTCATACACGCGCCCAGAGGATGTGACCGCAATGCGGATCTTGGGATTGATCCCCACGATTCTCGTCGTGATGCGTGCGATCCCCGTGGGCAGGCACGTCAGGATGCGTTTCGTATCGTCAGCCAGTTCAAAGATCCGCCAGCTCGTCAGACCGACGCGGGGCTGCTGCTCCACGGGCGGTGCATCTCGTTCGTTCTCAAAATAAATCATCCTTGCCACCCTGTACTGAAGCCAACCATACGCGACTTGTGGAGAGCCTAACGGAAGTCGCTCCCAACTTTCAAGTCCAGCAAGCTTGGTACCGTCAGTTTTCATGTGCGTAGAGGCGCGACGACCAGACGCAAACGTCGTGTTCAATATATTTGACATCGCATCCCTTGGGTGCGATTCTGGAGTCATGTTTTCTGTTCATGAACTGAGTCAAGCTGTGAGGACCCGGCGACTAGACGTCGGTTGGTCTCAGGCAACGCTGGCCAGGATGTCGGGGCTGTCCAGGACTACGATCAACCAAGTGGAACGAGGAACCATGAAAGACCTCAGCATCTCGCGAATCAACGCGCTTTTGACTTCGCTGGGCTTGTCGCTGAAGATTTCTCCTGCGCACCCGAGAGTACGGAAACATGAGGGGCCGTCTTCTGCTCTTTAGCTGGCGGCTCGAACCGCGAGCACCAGCTATGCACGGTGTTTGCCGGCGGACGTCCTTGCCGTGGCCGTCCGCACGGGCGAAGCGCCGCCGAAGTATGTCGCCCACATGGCGACACTTTTAGACGAGTTGTCATTGCCCTTGCTGGCTAGAGTTGTTGAACAGGTCTACGCAGAGACGGCCGGGCCTAGAACAACATGCTGGAGTAATCTGCGTAGCCTGGCCAATCAGTTGATGACCACCAAAAACTTCTGGCGGGCTTAAATTGGATATCAAATGGCCAGTGTGTTGTGGCCATATGTCAAACTCATCGGCACGCGTGCTCTTTACGGCGCAATGAATGAGGCGTTTCTGGACCAGGGCAAATGAAAGGAACCGTTATGGACGTTCGTCCCATCCGCACCGAAAGGGACTACAGGGCCATGCTGGCGACGGTTTCTCGATTGATCGACATGGATCCTGATCCCAATTCGCCTGAGGGGGAGCGCTTGGAGGTGTTGGGCCTGCTGGTCGAAAGCTATGAAGGCAAACGCTACGCTATCGCCGCCCCATCTCCCATCCAGGCCATCAAGTTCCGGATGGAGCAAGGAGGCATGACCGTTGCAGATATGAGACCATACATTGGCCCGCCAAACCGCGTGTACGAAGTTCTCAATGGGACTCGCCCGCTTTCATTGGCCATGATTCGGCGGTTGAGGACTCTCGGCATCTCAGCAGAAGTGCTGATTGGCAACCTGGGCGCTACCCACGGTTAAAGGAGCCAAAATTCGCCCCTAAGTCTGATCTTCGTCAGGGCCCCAATTTCCATCCGCAGATATTGGAATTGTCGAAATCTGATCACCGGGTCCGATCCAGAACTCGTGGTATCCGCAGTGACCGGAGAACACGGCAACTCGATGAATGTTCCCATCGGCCGGTGTTTCGCCTACATGGAATGCTCGACTGAACTTTAGATCAGAACCATCCTCGAATTGAACGTGAACACCGGAATTGGCAAAGTCGGCGGCCAATAGGTTGTCCTCGACAACGTTTTCGGCGGGACGGCCCAGCCGTTTTGAAAGTGAAGCCTGCCAGTTCTCCAGCATACTGATCCAGGGCATGGCTATTCTTTGCTTGAGGTGATCAAGCTCCTCTTGGGCGGCAACGCGGATGGTGTCCGTGGGCAGAATTTCACCCTCGCTGAAGACACGATCCAAGAATGCGCCTCTGGCATCCATCGTAGCGATGGCGTAGTCAAGCCAAGATTGAAAACCTGTCGGTGGAGTTGGCGTATTCGCACCCATATAGAACCTCCAGCTTCTTGTGCGGATTTCAGTGACATCCCCACTGTTCCGCCTTTATGCCCTTCAGGGCGCGTCAGAACGTTGGGAACACTACCGAGCAAGGGCCGCGAGTGCCTTTCTCTTGCCCAACTTGAGCACAGCCTGAATGCGATCGAGTTGTGCGGCCCGCGGCTGCACCTTGCCTGATTCCCACTTGTACACCGACAGGGCCGAGGCCTGAAGAAGTTGGGCCATTTGTTGCTGAGTGATCTGCAGTTGCTCACGCTTCGTAAGCAGGACTTGCGCGTCGAACTTAACTTGGCGCCGCGCTCTTGTGGAGGCTTCGACTTCTGGCAAATTGGGCTTCTCGGTTGCCGCACGGCGAGTGGCATCTTTGAGCAAGCTCTTAACTTGCGAGGTGAGGTTTTTGACATCGCGTTTCAATGCGGCGATGTCGCTACGCTGTGTGCTCACGGTTTTACGCAGACTGGTCAACTCGGTTTTGAGTTCCTTGCGCGCCACGCGCAGGATTTCGTTACGGAGGGCACTGGAGAAATTGGTCATCGTCTGAGCTTGAGCTATTCAAGAGGTTGTGGAGCTTAGCACCACAAAAACAAAAGCCCTTCGAGGCCGGGCCGTCGAAGGGCTTTTGCGTTAGGGCTGAACGAGGCTTATTTGCCAGCCTTTTCAGCTTTGCGTTTGGCGGCCTTGGGATCGACCACTGCCTTGAATTTGGTACCGGCCACAAACTTAGGCACGGTGGCTGCAGGGATCTTCAACGCGGCACCAGTGGCGGGGTTCTTGCCTGTGCGCGCGGCGCGCTTGGCCGACTTGAAGGTGCCGAAGCCGACCAGCTGCACGGCATCGCCTTTCTTGACGGCAACCTGGATGGTTTCGATGAGTGTCTCCAACACCGCATTGGCAGCGGTCTTGGACAGATCGTTCTTGGAGGCGAGGATTTCGACGAGTTCGGTGCGATTCATGGCAATTGTAGAAGTTGAAAAGAATCAGTTTATCCGTAGCACTCGAGTGAGTCGGACGTCACAACCTTCAGAGAGATCATCCATCAGTCGAGATCCGATTGCTCATCCAATGTAAGCGGAAGGTGCTCATGCCTTTGTTAAAAGTGAAAGAAAAGCTACTACGGCTAGCTAGATTTTTCATTCTGATCGCTCGGATGAACGCACTTTTGCAGCAAAACCAATTGAGTTCTAGAGTTGAGAAAATGGGCATCGGAAGACGTGCTGCGAGAATGATTGTTTAGGGATAAAATAAAAAAATTGATGGAATATTCAATAAGTTATTGGCCATAGTTGGCACATTATTTAATGTGCACTCATTCATTCGAAATGAGTCTTTCGCCGGTTTTGTCGATTTAATTGAATCGCACTGAATAAAGTGTTCTTTGCACAGAGACGATTCAGATAAACTCGATTGAATGAGTACCGAAGACATCTCCCCTGAACGCATCGCTGAAGTACGTGCTTGGTTTGCCAGCAACGGCGTGAGTTATAGCGACTGGGCCGCATCCCATGGCATTGAGCGATCCACGGTGTACGCTGTCTTGAGCGGCAAAAGTCGTTGTCGGCGCGGGGAAAGTCACCGAGTCGCTTTGTTGCTTGGTCTCAGGCAAAAAGTGGCCAGCAATCTCTCACTGCAACCATTCCCAGAACATTGAGCGTCTTCACGACGCTAGAAATCCCGCGGTCTTCTAGCCGAAGCCAAAACGTCTAAGACGATAGCGGAGAGTATGCGATGACTTCTGTTTTTAATCGGTCGGCTACTGGCGAGCCTGCCTGCGCAATCACATTTGTCTTCAATTGAATAAAGGGCCTGCATTGATGCAATACATCTAACGAAGCCAAGCACAAAAGCAAAACGCCAGTCATTTTCGAGATGACTGGCGTCGCCGGTAACAAAAGAAATTGCACCTAGGTTAGGACCCTTGGTCGTAAGTATCTTTCTCGTTGCCGGCAATGTCAAGCCATGCCGGCACAAGGGCAGGTGGTGCCTCGCCCCGAACCGGTTAATTTCCGGACGAGAAATGAGCAAAAATTTGATCCTCTTTATTGGAGGTCTAGGCGCCCGGGCACATAGGCCCGGAGGTTTGAACGTTGTCCAAAGCCGAGGCAACGTGGGCCGCTTGCGAAAAGCAAAACCACGGCTGGCCCCGTCAAGAATAATGACGTGGTCAAAGCTGACGCAATGGATCGCTGTTGGCCGTGGTCAAGGACACCAGGCCGCCTACCAAGCGTGGCTCCAAGTTACCAAAAAAACCAGCTCGCCGGTGTCAGCCATCGGTCGGTTGCCCGGCCCGGATATTGGTCGCCCACACCACTGTCTCGCGATGGGGGAGCGCACCACCATCCTGCTCCTGAAATGGTTGGGCGCAAGCGACATCCGGGAGCAGTTCCCAGCTTGGCCCTGTCCTCATCCACACCCCATCGAGGGGATACGTCACAGGAACCTCGTGGGTAAGCTCCCTGGTTTGCTGTCGATAGCCAAGGATCTTGGCATCGACCATGGCGTATTTCCCGGGACCTCAATTCCGTATGTCGCGACGCTGGACATTTTGAGCACTTGGCCGGATGGTGACGGCTTCTTTAAGCTGCATGCCACCGAGTGCAAGCCACAAGATCTCTATGAAGACAAAAAATCTAATGAGCGCATCAGGGAGCGTTTAGCCCTCTCCGGCGAATATTGCCGGGTGGCGGAAATTCCCCGGCAGATTTTTCATCCCGAGCAACTGCCAAAGCCATTGGGGGTGAACCTCGATGCACTATTTCCCCCGATGTCGCGAGCCAAAGTCGAGGTTGCACGGCGGTCTCGCGTTTACCAACGCCTGGTCGAGGCGCTGCATTCGGGGTATACCAACCGTTCCCCCCACGAGACGGTCATGCGTGTCGCCAAAGCAGAAGGCATGCACGTCGACACCGTTTTCAAGCTAGTCCATCTCGCCATTTGGACGCAGGACGTCGACCATGACATCTCGCTTCCGCTGGAATTGTTCCATCCGCTGATCCCTGGCGGCCGAGTGCTGCGAGAAGCGCTGAAGCGCTCGATGACGTTAGGAGGCGACCGTGGCTAGCCCCGTTCGCATCAACGACATCTTGGAGAGCGCGGACGGTTCTCAATTTCTGCCGGGTCTCTGCCGGGTACTCGGCTTTCGACATGAGGCCGGGGAAGTATGGTTGATTGCATTACCGCGCTTGAGTGACGCGAATCCGAATCGGATGCAGGACTATGTCAAGGCCCCCTTTGTCGAGAAGCTGACCGTCGTCAGTGAGTGGGTTTCACTGCAGCAGGTATTTGTCCACAAGCAAAAAGAAAACCCTAAGCTACGTCTCTCGGATAGTGCACTATTTTCATTGGCAGGCGACGCGGCCGAATCGCAGGTCAAGCGCGACATGGCCAAGCGGGACGCTCACCTCACCATCGTGCTGTTTCTTATTAGGCGTGAGGAGTCAAGTGATCTCTCTCTCGCACCGAGTGAGGTACTAGCCGATCCCGAAAGGCTGCGCCAGCGGATTCGCGAATGCGCACGTCTGTTCAACGTATCTGCCACTTCCGTACGTCACTATTTGCACCTCTACTGGGCCCGCGGGTCTCAAGCCAATGCGTTATTGCCGGGTTATGACCGGTGTGGCAATTCGGGACAGCCGAAGACGCAACGGGTCAAGATGGGGAGGCCATCCACAAGGTTTCTAGAAGGACGAGTCCCATCCAAGGGGTATGTTCTGGTGGACGGCGATGCGAAAAAGCTCGCGCAGGGCTACAAATTAGTGAGCCCTGAGCGTAACCTGCAAGATGCCTATTACCTGACGTGTAGTCGCTACTGGGCTACGCACGAGGTTGATCGTGAGGGGCGGACGCGAGTGACCTTGTGGCCTCCGGAACAGAGGCCCACGATAAATCAGTTTCTGTACTGGGGGAGAAAGCTTTCCAAAACCTGTGCCAAAGACATGTTGCTTCCGGCTCAGGCGCGGCGACAGAAACATCACGCGCGGGGTGGTTCTACTCAGGACCTGGTGGCGATGTTAGGCCAGATGGGTATGTTCGATGGGACATCTAACGATGCACATCTCTGCTCACTCTCGGGGCGGCTGAAAAAACTGCCACCCATGACCCGTTCAATATTGAAAGAGGGGCGAACAGGTTTGATCACGGGTGTGTACTGTGGATGGGAAGCTCCTTCCCCTGCCACCGCCCTGCAGACTCTGTTGCATTCGGCCAGCGATAAGGTCGCGTTCTGTGCTCGGTTTGGCGTCACCATTAAAAGTGAAGATTGGCCGGCGATGCTGATGCGTATGGTGATTGCCGACCACGGCGAACTGAAGGCGGAAGTGACTTCGGAGGCGGAGAAGCAGTTTGCTTTCGGCATCGTGTACGCCGAGACCGGGCGGGGTGATCGAAAAGGTCCCGTCGAATCCCAGCATCACAAGGATCACAAACTGCTTGACCACAAACTGCCAGGCTCAACCCACGGGCGTCGCAGAAATCGAGGAGAAGATCATCCGGCGATTGACGCGCTCTGGAATTACTTCGAGTACATGCGAGAGCTCATCCTCCACATTTTGGACCACAACACCAAAGAGGAAGTACCGGATCTCGCGCCTTTTGAAATGCTACTGGAAGACCCGCCCATCAAGCCGACGAGAGTAAACATTGCCAAGTGGCTGCGTGATCGCGGCATGGCGCTCGACGTCCCTGTCGATGTCGAAGCATTTCGGGCATTCACGTTACCCGACGTGCCTGCTGTGATTCGCAAAAATGGGCTCTATCTAAAAGCCAAGATTTTTGGCCGAGAGCAGATGTTGCCGCGCATGCGTTTCAATGGGCCGAAACTGATTGAGATGGGGCTCATGGCACAGGTCAAGCGCACGGGGTCTCCTATTCATCTGAAAGTGAAGATGAGCCCGGAGGACCTCTCTACGGTGTGGATCTCGACCAAGGAAGGGCTGTTTCCACTGACCAATCAATGTCGTGACTCGACCTTTCTGAAGAAGATGACATTGACCGAGTGGGTCCAGATGCTGGAGGACATGGTGCGCCGGTCCGACGCAGAAATTGGGGAACGGGACCAGTATGCGTTGGACCGTGTGCTGCGACGGGAGAACACCACCAAGATGGCGGGCGAAGAGCTAGAAGAAGAAGTGCGTGCATTGGGAGGGAAACCGTCAAAGAGCTCGCTCAGAGCCAACCTACGCCAGCACCGGGACGAAGAGCTCGAACTGTTGAGGTTGCTGGAGCAACAAGACAAGGAAATGACCGTGGAGGTCTCTGGTCCGATTCCAACTCCCGTGGTCGTTGAGGACGTCGCCTTCAACCCTGACGCGTCTGCGATGGACGAACTGAATGCCTCGGAGCAGCACGATGAATGATCCTCAAAAATACCTGGACCATCCCGAATTGCTGATGGGCGAGAATCCATTTCTTGAGGAACTGTCGCCATTCATGACACCGACAGTTATGGCAAACCGTCTGTCGAAGACCCCACTGTCTAAGAGTCCTTGGAAGAGTTTGCCGCCTTTATACAGGGAACCTCTGCTGGCATTTTCGACAGAGCACTTCGCACCCACCAGAATGCTCTTGCCGGTTGGCGCATCGCTCCAGGGATTGATCAGAGGTGCGCTTGTTCAGAGAAATCCGACGCGACGTGAAGAGCAGCGGAGAACCAATGCGATCGGCCTTGCCCCTGGCATTCAGGAAATCACCAGCTACCCGAGGCTGGATGCCGCCGCCATGATTCTGGCCGGTATCACAGGGATGGGGAAGACGGCCGTAGTCAAAAGAGTTCTTTCCTTGGTGGCACCGAGACAGGTGGTCGACTATGGTCCTTCGGCGGTCTGTGGGTGGGAGAAATTGCGTCAGGTGATCTATTTATATGTAGACCAGCCGAGCAATGGCTCACGGGGGGCATTGCTCAAGGCCATTTTGCTCGCAGTGGATCATGTGGCAGAAACGGACTACGCAGAGCTATACAAACGTACAGTGAACATCGACACCTTGCTCGTTCTCGTTTGCAAGGTCCTGACAGTGCATCGTGTCGCTTTGTTGGTGATCGATGAAAAACAAGAGCGAAATTTTCAGGACAGTCCTTGGTCCAACGAATTCATCCTTTTCTATCTAAGTCTGATGAACCTAGGCGTGGCCATTCTCTTGGTTGGAAATCCTCTTGCCTTTCGCCACCTTCAGATGTTTTCTCAAGTTATGCGTCGATTCTCGGTCGGCGGGATCCATACCCTCAGGCCGAGCAAAAGCTCAGATGAGGCATGGTGGAAAGAAGATCTTTGCCCACGGATTCGCCGGTTCAGCGTGGTGGAACATTGCGCGCTGGACGCAGCCGATCGCGCCAAGTTTGAATTCGAACATAGTGCGGGCATTCCCGCGTTGCTTCAGCAGCTCAATGTTGAATGCCAGAAAGTCGCGCTTCGCCGGGCCAGTGGATCCGAGGTCACGCTGACCATGGAAGACTGCCGTCTTGCTTTGAAGTCGCCCAGCCTCAAGGAGCTTCTAACGATCGCCGAACAAGTTCGGACCACAGATCCATCGACTGTATACATGCAGGATATCGTTGGTAGCGAGGATGGGGATCTCCAAGATCAAGGCGGCTTTAAGGTTCCAAGCGCGGTGACGGTAGATGCGCTAAAGAAAGCGGCAACGCAGTACAAGAAATTTCAAACACGTGAATTGGGCAAGTTTACGAAGAAGTTGCAGCATGTCAGCGAGCTCTCCGCCGATGAGTTGCAGGCATTAGGGGTATCGTCTGAATTGCTCGCCGCTGCAGAGCAAATGCAGGAGGAAGTTGAAGCACAAGCACGCGAGAAGAAGGCCAAGGTAGCGGAGAAAAAGCCGAGAAAAACGTAGGCTCTCTCTCTGGATTTTTTTGCTGAGAAAGTGGGCTTCCGATGCAACGTAACGAAACCCTTCAAAGAGAACGAGAACCTTCGCCCTCATTGGTTAATTCAAGTTCTGCATTACGTCCGATCCGATTAGACAGGTCAGTATCGCGTGCTCGTCTGGTTGACGACCGTAACGAAGATGCGTAGCCAGAGGATCGTCACGCCATGCGTCAAAGAACTTCGGAGCCACTAGATCCCATTCGGGTGAGAAGTGACGCCATCGTCTTTCCCATGTGTTCCATCGATGCCAGGTTTCTTGAACGAGGGAGAAGGGTATCGGATTGTCGACATCGTCATAGAAGCAATTTTCGATGAATCTCACCAGCCGCCAGTAGGCGTCGCAGCGATTCGGCTCGGGTTCTGGCGTCACTTTGCTGCCACACCATTGACAATCTTCTGAAGGCAATAGCCAGCAATTTTGATGTTGTTTGAAGGCCTGTCCACAGTGGTTGCACGACGTTAACAGCGGTGTCTTATGGCGAGGGCAGTGATCGATAAACCAAACCTGATGCATCACTTTCCATAGAGGCATCCCAAAAGTTTGGACGTCCTCGTCAAGACATTCATTGCACCAAGACATATGACTGTCTGTTTCAAGAAATGCGGAGAACCGGAGGTGATGCCAGTTTGTTTGATCGACATTTCGGATCCTTCTGTCGAGGACAGGCGTGTGGCCTGTAACCTTTTCATAGACCGGGAAAAGCGTGTATTTCGCTAGGAATTTCTCCAGAGGAAAGTTTCTGCCAAAGGCTGCTGCTGAAATCCGCTTTGCGTTCAAGCCGTTTAGGGCATCGGCGTATTTCCCCATCGTAAGAAACGGGTTGACGAAGTCAACGAGGCGTTTTCTAAAGCTTAAATAGTTGAGTGCAGCCAATATGGAATATGGCGTGCTTCCTTCGGGGAACATCGGTACAACAGGAAAGTGGAAGGGCTTTTTTTTGTCGCGAGGAAAAACTTCCGGAGGCGCTTGAGTCATGGCGGGAGAGGGTGTCGGAATTTCTGTATCGAGGTAAATGCGAAGTGCTCAAGCAGCATCAGCCATGCTTCCTGGGCGCTAGGCCCAAAGGAACCTATTCGATCGGAGGGTGATCACGATGTCGTTGGCGTATGTGCCCTGCATCGAGCAGGATGAGACGGTCTACAGTTGGTGTGCAACCATTCATGGCTTGAGTGCAAATCTGACCTCTGAGGCCACATCAAGGCAACTGTTTGGTATCAGCCATGCTTCGAGGCAACATGTGTTGCCAAGTCGTGCAAGTGAGCTACTTCGGCGCTTTTCGGATGGCGATCAATCGCTGGAAAATTTATTGAGGAGGCATACGGTTGCCGGGCTGTTCTTCCCTTTTGCAGCAAGATCACACGAAAGACAGGAGGCTATTCGCGAGCTGATGGCTTCAAAGCAAGTTGGGGCATCAGGGAACCAAGTTTCGGCTGCGCAAACGTTATGGCGCACGCTCTTGTGTCACACAAGATCAATGCCATTGGATTATCCGTTGAAGTGGTGTAAGTTCTGCGTTCGCTGCGATCAAGATCGTTTAGGGCGAAGCTATTGGCATGTGCAGCATCAGTGGCCTACAAGCATGGTATGTCATCGTCACGCTGTGAAGCTAAACACGTATGTCGGGTCGGGGAAGAAATGGTTGCTTCCCTCCGCACTCAGCGGCGGCTCGGAAACTCCACAGGAGGATCGTTCGTTCATGGTCGCTGACGCGATCATCAACGCTCTAGCCAGCCAAATTTCCACGATGGAAAGCATTGATACAAGGGCGCTGCGTGTTGCGGCTTTAGTCCGGATGCAACGGCTTGGGATCATCCACTCAACGCATTCAGTAAGGCACGATCGAATTGAACACTGGTTCAGGGCTGGGGCGATAGGAGCTTGGTGCCAAAACGCTAGCTGTGGTATGAGTTGTTTGGCATCCGGAGAATGGCTACCCAAACTGCTGTGGCGCCAGAAGCAAGACCATCCCATCCGTTGGATCGTTGCGTGGGCCGCGTTGGAATGGTCAACTCCTGAGGAGGCTGCATCCGCTTTCTTGATTTGCCAGAAGGGCGTCTCCGAAGGCGCGAATGGACAGCTTCTTTTGTTTGCAGCCGATACGACCCTCAATGCCCAATCGACTCCAGAGCATGTTCGTCGTGCCTTCGATGTGGCGGCAAGCTATGAGGAGGCCATGACCTTGTTAAGCGCGTCGAGAGGAGATATCGTCCGATGGTTGGAAGCAGATCCGGAGCTGAGGCGGTGTTGGCGTAGTCGCTTATTGACGGAACGAGTGGATAAGGCGGCGCTGACGTTGATTGTGTATCGATCAAAATTCCCTGGAATTTCGAGGGAGGCGCTCGTGGACCTAGCCCCGAAAGACGTCACTTTGCTTCGTAAGCATCGGCGAGAACTCTTGCATCAAATCATGGCCTCTATCCCTGCCACAAGGGTGAGGCAGCTTGGCCTCTTTTAAGCATGCGCCCGCTGTATGTTTGCACGCTGGATATCCATGTCGGAGTTTGCAAATGCGGTCCGGCATGGCACTGAAATTTTGATCTGGGTGCGATCGCTTAATTAGGCTCGGTCAATGCTAGAGTTGCCAGATGAATGCTATTCAGGCCCAGTTAATTGAGAGGAAAAAATTAATAATTGCAATGGTTGACAATCCTTTCTGGTTTTCAATAGGGCTACATCGCATAACCATCAAAGTAGTAATTTTGTCGGCGATGAACCTATCCTTGCTATTCATTTCCGTATTCATCAACACCACACCACCGCTTGGCCCAGATGATGTCGAATTTTTATCCAAGGATGCGTTGCGCCACACAATCACAGCCATCATCGAGTACAAATCCAAAGATAACCTACCCCACTTCAAATAACTATGCAGAACAACAAGACGATCCTTGATCAAGTGGAACAAGCCTCTAAGATTGTTGGATCAGTTGCCGTACCACTGCTTGTTGCTTTATTTGGCTGGTTAATTCAACAGCAACTCGCATCACAAACCGTCAGTAGAGACTATGTTCAACTTGCTGTATCGATTTTAAAAGAACCAAAGAAAGAGGACGATCAGCAACTGCGTGAATGGGCAGTAGAGTTGCTAAACAGGCATGCCCCTATCAAACTTGGAGAATCTGTATCCCAAAAGCTTCAAGCGGGCGATATCCTATTACCCAACTCCAACAGAGTCGAAAGCAGCGTTCAGTTTGACATTGTTATCAAACAATGGTTCACAGCACTAGACTCGGGAAAATACAATGAGGCCTGGGAACTAGCCGGGGACACATCGACATACCCATTGGACCTATTCATAAAAACATACAAACAAGAATACGTAAAATACGGAAAATCGCGTGGTCGCGTTTTAACAAGCATACAGCCAGACCCTCAAGCAGATTATCCTCAGGCGGTGAAATATAACTTTGTTTCAAATTTTGAAAATACCGGACCAGTTAATGAATTCGTGACTCTTAGCCCGACAGCTTCCGGCATTAAAGTGGTTCGCCATTCATACTCAATTAGACGTTGATTACCGTCCTCCAGGTAGCCCCTTTTGTATGTAGCGGTTGCACTGGTTAGCCGCACCGGCAAGCTCCCACTCTTCTTGAATTCCTCGCGGGCTTCGTACCACGGCAACTGTCGGTACAACTCAGGATTTGCCGCTTCCCATTCGGGCGGGCCATAAGTGCTTTGACGAGGACGCCAAGCACTGCTGGTCGCTCACGATCGAATGTCTCACGCGGGGATCGCTTTCCGCTGGCGGAAGGTTGAACCTAAGATTAGGAATCCATGCGAACAAACGTAATCTATGCGATCTGCGACGAGCCGTATTGCCTTTGGGAAAGTGACATCAAACATGCGGCTACTTCTTTCTTAAAGTCTATCGACCACGGTTACTTTTCGTACATCGCGCAACGATCAGCGCCCGATCTAGAGGATCCTGATCATGGAATGCGAGCGGCAACAAGTCTGCGCTTAGCACTCTTTCACGGTGCGGAGACGCTTTTCCTCTTGATAGGAGCTCTTCTCCAGGCCGAGAACTGTCCACATGCCTGGGTTGCTCAATGCTCCACAAGTGAACTGCGCACGGTGCTCAACAGGATCCAGCAGGGTGATGATCTGTTGATGCTAAACAGGCGGATTCGCATGCTGTCATGGTCGAATATTTCTCGGGAAATTCTTCGCTGTAGTGCACCGCGAACGGATGCCGTGGAAGAGGCGGTCGCTTCGTTTGCTAAGTTATGGGAGTTGCTCGCGCTAAACCACACGCAACAGTCGTCGATCGACGAATACAACAGCTTGAAGCATGGCTTCCGCGTTGCGCATGGTGGATTTTCTGTAGAGATCGGATTGGATGCCTCAGATAATTTCCCCCAGCAAAAAGAAAACATGATGGCTCTTGGAAGCAGCAAGTGGGGCGGCTCTTTCCGTGTGATCAAGAAGTTCGCCAATGACCGCAACGGAAGCAGGAGTCGTCAGTCAATTGAATGCGCGGTGAATTGGGACGCGAGTGCCGTAGCCGCCTCACTTCTACTGGTCTCGGCATCGATAAGAAACGTTGTTTCTTGTCTCCGGCTCTACTCTGGGCCTGCCGATGTTCAGTTTGAGCTTCCGCACCCCGTTGTCTTCGAGGCGGCGTTCAAAAGAGTCACACTGGACTCCATGAGCCTACCGACGGCCCCACCAGTCATTCGATCCACAACCAAAGATCAACTGTTGGCAGAGATCAAGAGGACCACGGTGCGCCGGCTGAATCGAGCTCTCGTGCATGTAAGTTCGCTTAGAGAATGACGAATTGCAGACGGAGTGAAGCTGGTTTCGATTCAGCATTTTGTGCTGAATCCGTTAGAGAAAATTGGGCGACACGCTGTTGTTAGTGAGAGGAGATTTGCGACAGATGGCCGCTTTAGTCAGGGCGCCACTTGTGGTCTCCTAGCATGTGCAAAAGTACGTCAGCCAAACGCGTTTCTTGCTTGTTCAGGACTTTTTTATTGTCTTTAAATCAAGATGCCGTGCTGCCGGGCCGGAATTCAGAACTATTCCACTTCTAAACAGAAAAATTTGAACTTCGCTCTAGACTGAAATCTTGCAAATTCTGTTCAGAACTTTCTTCCGTTTTACCAGGTCTTGGTTCAACGTAATAAAGTTCTGAATGGAAGAATAGAGTTCTGAATTTTTTTGGTTCATTCAAGGTCGCTTAGAGAAAATAGTTCTGAACAAATTTACTCGATCTGGTTCGCCCTAGTTGAACTAGGGCGCGGGATGGCTCTGCTAGGCGACTTTCTCGCCGGCTAGTTCGCCATCAAGAGGGGCTGAGCACACGCTGGTGGGCTGCTTCAGGCTGATTACCGACTTTGGCCAAATTCGCGGGAACGACTGCTGTGAAGTCGATACCGGTCATGGCGAGCAAGTTGAGTATTTGCGGTTTGCAGCGCAATTTTCGATCTGTAGCGCGGCCGTCCTCAAACTCATCCTAGCCCGAAGGCTCATTGACTATAAAGACTTAATCAGCTTCGCGAGAGGTTTTAATTTCTTGGAGGATCTGCATGAAACGCCGATCGTCCAAGGGGTAGCAGAGCATCACAAGAAACGCCAACAGGTATGCGAGTGCAGGAAGCAAAGAGACGCTGACCTGAATGCCAAGAAGCGCCCGGTCACTTTGCGCAACGACATTGGGTGCGTAGCCGGTGAAGCCGAGCAGAAATGCCGGCAGCGCACCACCCAACGCTTGTCCTGCCTTCCTGGCGCAAGAAAAGACCGAGTAGGTCAGCCCCTCGATGCGAATGCTGGAACGCCATTCACCGTATTCGACAGTATCCGCAGCGAGTGCCCAGGTGGTCATGCCCACCATCATCTGTCCGCAGCCGATGAGGGCCAGGGGCAAGTACAACTGAGCCATGTCCGACGACGAGAACAGGAACAGGCCGCCATGACCGACTGAGGTCAGAGCGAGCCCAGATAGGCAGGTGGTCTTCTTGCCGAGTTTCTTGACCATAAATGGTGTAAGCAGACCTGAAACAAGGGTGCCGAGAATCGTTGTGACGCCGATAATGACCACGAATTGAGAGAGGTCGCGCAGGACGTACTTGGTGAAGTAGATCAGCGACGAGGCCATCGAAAACGCACCTGCAAGAGTTAAGAAGGTGGTCGCACACAATGTGATCAATGGTTTGTTCGTGAGTATGCAGCGAATGCTTTCGCGCGTGCTGGGGCTCGGGGTATCGCGAACGACGGTTTCGCGTGTGAGCTTGAAGCAAGCCATGTATAGAAATACTCCGATCACGGATATGTACAGGACGAGATGAGTAATGCCTGCGTGCTTATCTTGCGTTTCACCCAGAAGTGGCTTAAGAAGGACGGCCAGCGCAACACCCGGGATTAAGGACATCGCCGTGCGGGAGACGCCTAGCAGGGCACGCTCGTGTGGGGCCTGCGTCATGACGGAGGCCAGTGCTCCGTACGGGATGTTCACGAAGGAGTATGCCGTGACAAGCAGGCCGCAACTGATTACCGCATACGCAAGCTTCGCTCCGTATGCCCAATCCGGCGGAACGGAAAAGATGGCTACATTTGCCAGCATAAGGGGGATCGCCCCCCACAGCAGAAAGGGCCGAAATCGCCCGAGTCGCGGCGAAAGCCGATCGATCGTACGCCCGGCGACCACGTCGGTGAATGCGCTGAATCCACGAGTCAGCAAGATGAGCGAACCTGCTACGGCCAAGCTGAAGCCGACGACATCCGTGTAATAGTTGAGCAGGAAGAGTGCCCCCAGACTGAAGACGAGATTGTTTGCAAAATCGCCTAGTCCGTAGCCCGCAATGTGAGACCAGCTCAGATAGGTTTTTTCGGATGCTTGTTTCATGTTTTCTGTTTATTTGAGGAGGGGCGCCGGCAGCATCTAGTGTGGTGAGTTAGAAGTTTGAAGACAAAACCTCTCAATGCTGGGATGCGGTTGCTAGCCCTAGGCGCACCAGATGCGCGAGACGACCGTCTGCGACAGTCCCGTCGGCACAGGTCAGCACGATGCGCGCTCGCAGTGCAAAGGCCTGAGACGTTTTGCGCCGCAACGTCGGGAGCTTGATCTCCTCACGGTTGGTGCCCGTCAACACCAGTCTCGTTTCGGGTCTTTCACTCATGACTGGCTCGTCAAGTACACGAGCTACACGCGTGTACACGAGAGACCTTGGCCCTCAAGAATAGTGCAATGAACTTCTAACTCACCATATTAGTGTTCGGCGCTATATTCACGCACGGTTTCCAGCATGGCATCCAGGAGCGACGAAGATCCACTCTCACGGTACAGGCAATGCAACTCGAAGTTGAAGCCGGGCGACCCCGCCAGGCGTTTGTACACCACGTTGGGAATCTGCAGCACTTTCAGGGACGGTGGGGCTAGCGTCACGCCGAAGCCGCATCGCACCATGGAAACTGCAGTCAGGATGTCATCAACTTTTTGCCCAAAGTTGGGAATGAAGCCGAACATCTTCTCCCAGTCCGCGTCGGAGACATTGGCATTGGTTCCGATGAATACGTCTGCGGACAACTCTGCAAGAGACAGCGAGCGTTTCTGTGCCAAGGGATGATTGGCGTGCAGCACAACGAACGGTGGTTCCTTGCACACCGTTAGCCGTGTCAGGCCTGGCTCCTCCGGAAAGAATCGGTCAAAGGCAATTTCGATCTTTCCCTGCCGCAGCAACTCGATCTGTTGACTCTTGGGTGTGTTGTGCAGTGCAAGCTGTACCTTCGGATGGCGGGAACAAAACCTCTCGATGATCTCCGGAACGATATTGAAGATAGCGGTGCCGTAAACGCCTATGTCCATCCGCAACGGTGTTTCCGTCTCGGCGCGCAGCGCCTCTGATTTTGCGAGTTCCAGTTCGGACAGGATGTTCCCGGCGCGCTGAGCCAATGCCTCCCCGGCTGAGGTGAGCACCATCCCGGAAGTCGTGCGCGTAAAAAGGGGAGTTCCAAAATGCTCTTCCAGGGATTGGATTTTCCGTGTCAGGGCCGGCTGCGTGATATGCAGGCGATGTGTCGCGCGCCCGAGGTTGCCTTCCTCAGCGACGACCATGAAAAATTTCAGTAAGCGTGTATCCATCTCAAACTTCTGGCTCTCGGGTTCGTACGGGCCGGCACTGTTGCGTATCGGATGCCGCTGCTCAATAGGGGACTACCCCACGCGTCTAGAAATTTTGTCGCGATGGGCTCGGGCTGCGGGGGCGCATAGCACCTGACCAGTGCCGCGAGGAACGAGCCAAATGGCTCGAGTTGCCCCGCATCTCTCGGGAGAAATTCGGATGTCATGGAGACATGTAAAAACGGCATTAGACCCCGCCATCCGAACCCGAATAAATTCAGGCGGATTCGCGGTCGGCCCTCTCAGGTTCACGGCAGGGTGGATTGGCATGGACGTCTGTGCCGCGCGGATACCTGATCAATGCCCCTTGGGGTTGGAGGAGTCAACTGTGCAAGTATTCAAGAAGAAAAATGGCGTTTATGCGGTTTCAATGGCGATTGTCGGCGCTACGTTCATGACAGCCTGCGGCGGAGGTGGGGGAGAAGGAATCGCGTCCGGTGTCGTTGCAGGATACGTAGATCCAGCCAAGCTGGATGGCCAATCACTGTATGCCAGCGGAGATATGGCTTCCGTATCAGCGCAGATCGTCGCCGACAGCCAGACGCACGTGACCGGCAAGCTAATTCTCAAGGTAGGAGATCTGAGCTTCAAGGATCTCAATGGCAATGGCATCATTGATCCGTATGAGGACTATCGCAAGTCCGTCAACGAACGCACGGAGGACCTGCTGGCGCGCATGAGCGTCGATCAGAAGGTCGGCCTGATGGCGGTGGACAATGGCTACATGCGTGCGGGCACGGGACCCGCTGCGGTTTGCCCGACCTCAACCCCCATGCTTGGCAATCGCGATCTGGTCTGTGAAACAGGCTTCGCGCTGTATGGCGGATTGGCGGTTGGCGTGGCGACCTCTACTCTCATCAATGAATACAACACCCGATACATCGTGACGCGCGATGCGAGCCCCGCGCCAGGCACGATGGCACGCTGGTCGAACCAGGTGCAGGAGATCGCCGAAGCGTCGGCACTGGGTATTCCGGTTGTGATCATCTCCAACCCGCGTGACCATGCGGCCGCCGGTCTAGGCTTTTCAGAATCATCCGGCAACTGGCCGGGTACGCTGGGTATGGCCGCTGCGGCATTGGGCGATAAGACGGCTAACGGCCAGCAAGACCTGATCCGCAATTTCGCCAAACTGACCGTGAATGAGTGGGTGGCCGGCGGGATGCGCAAGGGCTACATGTACCAAGCAGACCTGGCGACGGAGCCTCGCTGGACACGCGTTAACGGAACCTTTGGTGATGATCCTGATTTCGTCTCCGAAATCCAGACCCAGCTCATCGAGGGCTTCCAGTCGCCGATCAAGGTCTCGTCGGGCAAGATAACGGCGCGCATGGGCGTCGCGATGACAACCAAACACTTCCCCGGCAATGGCATTGCTCCCAACGGTATCGACTCTCACGGCAAGGAGGGGATGTACGCCGTCTATTCGTCTCCCAAGAGCCTGGGTTATCACCTGAAACCTTTCCAGTCAGCCGTGGATGCAGGTACCAGTGCGATCATGGCCTACTATCAGGTTCCCAGAAATGCTGGGTCGGTGGAGCAACTACCCAAGGATTTCTGGTACTCGCCGACACAGCAGTTTGAAGAGGTCGGCGCTGGTTTCAACGACAAGTTGTTAGCCTACCTGCGCAAGGGTATGGGTTTTAACGGTGTTATCAACACCGATAGCCGCATCATGCTCGATGAAGGCGAGCCATTTGGTACTGAAACACTGACCTCTATTCAGCGTGAAGCGAAAGCGATCAATGCTGGCGTTAATCTGGTTTCGGTTGGTACCGGCGAGTACCGCAACGGCGTGTTTGAGGCCGTCGCACACAAAGACATCCGCGCCGCGCTTGACCAAGGGCTGGTCAGCATCGACCAGATCAATGATTCCACGCGCCGCCTGCTCAAGGAGATGTTCCGCCTGGGCCTGTTCGAAGCGCGCTATGTAGACGAAGCCTATGCCACTTCGGTCGCCAATGCAGATGCAGCCAAGGCGCTTGAGGCCCAGCACAAGTCCGTGGTGCTACTGAAGAACACTGGCGTGCTGCCGCTCAAGAATGCGGATGCTGGAGTCAAGATCTACGCCGAGGGCTTTGCAAAAGGCGCTGCGAAAAGCTCGCTGACGACGAGCTTGATAGCCAAGCTGCGAGCCGTCTATCCAAATGCCACTTTCGTGAATGACTATGCGCAAGCGACTGTCGCATTCCTGATGGTCACGCCCACCAATACCACTCTATGCAGTAACGCCAGCTCGCCGTCCTATGTTGCATGCGCGGAGCCGCCATCTCCGCTGGCGAGCGGACTGACTCGCTCGCACCAGGAAATCGGCATCAACGACTTTACGATTGACGAGGGCGGGCTGGCGCGAATCAAGACGATCCAGGCGAACACCAAGTCGGTGATGATGATCAATATGGGCAACCCGTTCCTGCTCGACGGGATCGAGCCGAACGCCTCGGCGGTCGTGGCGACTTATGACATCACAGTCGACGCCTTGCTCGACGTGATCAAGGGAAACTTCAACCCCACCGGCAGATTGCCAATGTCGATTCCGGCCGGGCAGAGTGCCCTGACCAAAAACGCGTCAGACCTGCCGGGTCACTACGAAAACTTCGCCTATGCCTACAAAGATGCACAAGGCAGCGAGTACAAATTCGGATTCGGGTTGAGCTACGGCAAGTAAGATCCCGCCTGGGACGGAAGCATTGTGAGGGCCTCGGTCGCGCAGCAAGCGCGCGACCGATCCTTTTCTCGAAGGCACGCCGTACGGCACTAACTTGGTTTAGCTTAGAGACATCGACATAAGCCTGTCGCCCTTAACCTCTCCATGTGAGCGGTTGACGTTGCTGCTAGTTTGTCGATTGGTGACGCGGCATCAGGTCGCCATGAAGCACGTCACGCCTGCATCGGCCAATAGTCTCTCATAGTTAGCTGGGGGCGGCTTGTCAGTGTAGAGCCGGTCAATGTGCTCAAGGCGCGCTAGCTCCACCATAGCTGGTCGACCAAACTTACTGTGGTCTGCTGCCAACCAGACCTCTCGCGAGTGCTCGATGATGGCCCGTGCGACAGTGACTTCGCGGTAGTCAAAATCGCGCAAAGTGCCATCAGACTCGATCGACGAAATGCCAATGAGGCCGATGTCGACTTTGAACTGCGCAATGAAGTCGACCGTGGCCTCACCCACGATGCCACGGTCACGTGCGCGCAACACACCGCCCGCGACGATGATTTCGCAGTCGGGGTTGTCGCAGAGGATTGCGGCGACGTTCAGGTTGTTGGTGATGACTCGCAGGCCCTTGTGGCGCAACAGTTCACGCGCCACCGCTTCCGTCGTGGTGCCGATGTCCAGGATCAACGAACACCCATGCGGAACATCCTGCGCAATCCTGCGGGCGATGCGTTGCTTCGCCTGCGCGTTGAGCTGATGGCGCAACTGGTAGGTGATGTTCTCGGTGGTTGAAGTTGGTACGCGGACGCCACCGTGGAAGCGATCAAGGTGGCCGTTCTCAGATAACAGTTTTACGTCGCGTCGAACGGTCTGCAATGTGACGCCCAGTCGGTCAGCTAGGTCTTCCACCATGACCGATCCCTGCGCACGCACTTCATCAAGCAGCTCGGACTGTCGCGGGTTCAATGTCATGGGTGTGAAGCGTACTGTCCTACAAGGGTAAACCGCGAGAGGGCATACCCGGTGTTGTCGGAACACAAGGTGCCAGTACATTGCATCGAAACGCGCGATAACGATAACAAATGATCTGAAACGATCAAAAACAATCAAGCCTAGAACGTCGCAGCGCGCTTTTCGAGAGAACTCTTGAATCACTGGTCAGGTTGTACGACCAGGGCACATCGTCCAAACCAAGAAAGGGACTTCAATGAAACGAGCTTTTGCATCGATGGCGCTCAGTGCGCTGTTAGTCGGGTCTAGTGTGAACGCCTACGCGGCGACACCCGGATACACGCCGGGCGTCACCGTGACCGCTAACGAAAACTCCAAAACCGGATACACCGCGACGTTCGTCTACCGGGCCGACCCGACCGTGACGAGAGTCATGCTGTACAGCGACACCTTCATGCTGTGGGACGAGCAAGCCCCGCAGTACACCGGTGGCAGCAACGGCATGAACTTGAACAATCTGTCGCCTGATTTCAAGGCCGCGTATGGACATCTCCCCGGAGACTACAAGACGACCTACTGGCCAGGCGGCGGATCGGGAAGCTCCCGGTATGCCGTCGAGTTGACCAAGGTCGCGGGCACTGAGGACTGGGTCACCACCGCAGATTTGTCGAGCGGTGCGTTCGTTTACAACTTCGAGATCACCAAGAACGGCATCACGACAGCGCGGCTCGATGATCCTGCCAACCCGGCGCTCGTGAACACCGCGACCGGCCTGCGCAGTCTGTCCAGTCTGGTTTATGTGCCCTATAACGCCGCCAAGCAAGGTACGGGCGAGTACCGTGACCGTAGCCTCGAACTGCCCCGTACGGATGGGAAGACGGGGGTTGTGCAGACCATCACCTACCCCGCCTCGAATGGCACGGACCGTGGGATGACGGTCTATTTGCCCTACGGCTATGACGCAAAGCGTGCCACACCGTACAACGTGCTGTACATCAACATGGGCAACTCGGGTGACCAGTTCGGCAACGAGATGCGTTGGATGAACGAAGGTGCACTGCCCAAAATCGTGGATAACCTGGTTCAACAGGGACACGAGCCGTTTGTAGCGGTGTCGGTGAACTACCAGGACTGGGGTCACAGCTTTGCGCGGATCGAGCCCGACGTGCTCAACTACATCCTGCCGTTCATCGAATCGCGTTACAACGTGTCGAAGAACCGTGCCGGACGCGGCTATGCCGGCCTGAGTGCCGGTGCCGGTACCACGGCGAACTTCTACCTCAACCACCCAGACGTTTTCTCGCAATTCGGCATCTGGAGCAACGGCATCACGCCGAACGCCCAGCAAATCGATCTGATCTCGCAGTACAAGGCCACGACCAACGTGCACATTGGCCTGGGCAAGTGGGACTACGTCTTCGGTGGCCGCGCCATGCACAGCACCTTGGCTGCCAACGGTATTCGACATGAGTTCACCGAAATTCCTGGCGGCCATGACTGGGAATTCTGGCAACTCATGTTTGCTAAATTTGCCAAGGAGTACCTGTGGAAGTTGCCGTCCTGCACCAGCCCAAGCGACCCTTCCTTGGTGAATGGAGCTTGTACGCCCGAGCTGACGTTGAACGTGTTGCCCTCGGCATTGAACCTGCGCACCACCACTGGCGTGGTACAGGTGGTCATTGGCGCCGCGTCAGGCTACAGCCTTTCCGGTTGGACGGTGCGCGATGTGAAGCTGAGCGGCGTTTCGCCAGTGTCTCTCGCCCGCTCTGCGAACGGCGCTACCTATGTTGCCACCTTCAATAAGGCGACGCTGAGCGGGCTGCCTTCTGGCTCAAACGTGCCCGTCAATGCAACGGCAACCCTCGCGGGCAGCGGCAATTTTGGGTTGGTTCAAGCCAGTACGACGGTAACGGTCATCCGCTAATCAACTATCGCGTGGGCGCGCGGTACGGCCGCCCACGCAGTCCAATTTCGAAGGGGAATCTCAAGTGTCCAAAAGACTTCTGATCGCGTTCTTATCGGCCGTGGCCATCCACGCCCAAGCGGGGCCGCTGGTGTTCACCAACACCCAATACACCACCAGTGCGGTCGCGGTGGCCGACGGTCAGGCGGACTACCAAACCGCCAGCAGCCCGCCAGCAACGTTGCCTGCTTTAGCTTCGGCTGCGGTGGTTGGCAACAACGACTTTGCAGCGTCCAGTGGCCTAGGGACTGCAGGGCTGCTCACCACCACCGCGGAGGTCGACAGCGCCGCTGGGCCCGCTTTTGCAACGGGACAATCTCAGTTCATCGGCTCCTTTACCGACAGCGGTTGGGTTTCCTTGCACTTTGACTTCCTCACGCTGTCATCCATCTTCGGTGACGCCAGCGCTTACGGCAGTGTTTTCGTTACCATTACGAACACACTAGGCGGCGCGACCACGACACTGTTCAATGATGTTTTCACGGACAACGTGAGCTTTGATTTCGGTTCGTTCATTCCCCTGGGCGGTGTCACGACACTTGACCTCATCTTGGTGAGTGACATCGGCACCAGTGACGCAGGCCAGTGGGGGCAGAACTTTGCGCAAGTCAGTTTCTACGGGCATGTGCCCGAACCGTCGACTTGGGCGCTTACCTTGTTGGGCCTGCTGGCTGTTGTTCTTCTCTCGCGTGGAGGCTTAGTGGCCGGCCGAGGCTTCAGAGGTATGCCCAAGCCAGGCTGTTGACAACTCTTTGCGTCGGACCTCGCCGCGGTGGAATCTCCAGAGGGGGTTCTAACCGTGGTCTACCACCGCCGCCACCAAGTGTTTCACAAACGCTTGCTGCAGCGGCGCGGGCGCCTCGCTGTCGTGGGTCAGCACCTGCACCGAGCGTTGCTGAAAATCCAGCTCGGGAATGGGCACGGCCACAAGCTGGCCCGAGGTCAGCAAGACCGACACACTGATCACCGAAGTGAACAACAGGGTCTCGCCCTGCAGTGTGAGCGGCAGCAGTGTGGCCAGATTGCCCGAGTATGAACTGTTGAGGCGCAGACCTTCGGCCTGAAACTTCATGTCGAGCAACTGCCGCAACGTGCTGCCCTGCACCGGAAGGCCCAGCGTGTGTTGCGTGATCTGTTTGAGCGAAAGACGTTTGTGTCTGGCCAGTGCATGTTGTGCACTCATCACGGCCATGACGGGCGAGTTTTGCTGGTGTTCGACACGCACGCCTCGTTCTGGTGCAAGCGAAAACTTCAGCCCCACGTCGACATCGCCACGCGACACCTGGCCACTGACACTTTCGGGCGATCCCACCCACAGCGACAACGAGCACTCGGGGTGCTGTTGTCTAAAGCTCAGCATCACCTCCGATAAAAAGCCGCAGGCAAAGCCATCGGTGCTGGCAATCTTGATTTGCCGCTGGGCTTGCCGGGCCGGGTCGCGCAACTCTTCCAGCACCCGTTCGCCCTCCAGTGCGCTGCTGCGCACATAGGCCGCGAGACGCTCGCCGGCGCTGCTCAACACCATGCCGCGTGCACGCCGCTCGAATAGCGCGCAGCCCACGGTGTCTTCCAGCTTTGAAATCTGCCGGCTGATGGCCGAGCTGGCCACATGCAGTTGTTCTGCCGCCAGGGTGATAGAGCCAGTGCGCGCCACTTCCAGGAAGTAGCGTGCCGCCGTGTCAAACATGATGCTTTGGATTGGTGCAGTCATTGCTTTTATGGCAATTTACGATTTTAAATTCTCTAATTGTAAATAGTCATGCGCTCGAATAGATTTCAGTTCCATGACAAGCCCTACCCAAACCAACACTGCCCCCAGCAGGGAAACACTACTGCAAACCGTCGCCGCCTGGTTTGATAACGGCCATTACGCCAGGCTGTTGGCCGCCCGTGTCCGGCACCCCACCGCCAGCGAAGAATGTGCTGAAGATGTGTTGACGGCCTACCTGCAGGACAACATCACGCCCTACCTGCAAGATTTGGATTTCCACTGTGAAGTGATCGCCAACCCGCTGCCCGGCATGCTGCCGGTGTTGATTGCACGGCGGATTGAAGACGCCGCTTTGCCCACCATGCTGACCTACGGCCATGGTGACGTGGTGCGTGGCCAGGATGCGCAATGGCGTGCAGGTCTGCAACCCTGGGCGCTCACGCTGGAAGGCGACCGCTGGTATGGCCGTGGCACGGCCGACAACAAAGGTCAACACACCATCAACCTGGCCGCGCTGGCGCACGTGATCCAGGCGCGTCAAGCACAAGGCGGCCGCCTGGGCTACAACGTCACGGTGCTGCTGGAGATGGGCGAAGAGGTCGGCAGCCCCGGCCTGCGCGAACTCTGCGCACAAGAGCAAGAGCGCCTGCGCGCCGATGTGTTCATTGCCAGCGATGGCCCACGGGTACACGCCGCACAACCCACGGTGTTTCTAGGCTCGCGTGGCATCGTCAATTTCAGCCTGCACCTCAAAAGCCGCGACCGTGCCTTTCACTCCGGCAACTGGGGTGGGGTGTTGACCAATCCGGCGGTAGTAATCGCCAACGCCGTGAGCTGCATGGTGGGCCCACGCGGCGCCATGTTGGTTGAAGGTTTGCAGCCGCCACCCATCAGCGACGACATCCGCGCCGCCTTGGCTGGCGTGGACGTGGGCACGGGCGAAGACGATCCCGCCACCGACCCGGCCTGGGGCCGCAGCGAACTCAGCGCCTCCGAGCGCCTGCACGCCTGGAACACGCTGGAGGTGTTGGCCCTGGGCGCGGGCTCCATCGAACGGCCCGTGGGCGCCATTCCCTACCAGGCCACGGCGCATTGCCAACTGCGTTTTGTGCCCGGCACCGATTGGCAAAACCTTGAGTCCACCGTGCGCGCGCATCTGGATGCCCATGGTTTTGAAGACGTGGTGGTGACGGTGACCGCCGCCACACCCGCCACGCGCCTGTCGCTGCAAAGCCCGTGGGTGGCGTGGACGCTCGCTTCGCTACAGCAGTCCACCGGCAAAACCCCCACGCTGTTGCCCAACCTGGCGGGCTCTCTGCCCAACGATGCGTTCGCCGAAATCCTGGGCCAGGCCACGCTGTGGATTCCGCATTCCTACCCGGCCTGCGCCCAGCATGCGCCCAACGAACACATACTCGGCTCGGTGGCCAAGGAAGGTTTGCTGATGATGGCCGGCTTGTTCTGGGACCTCGGCGCACAAGCTTCTGCGTCGGCTGCGGCGCCCAACACGGCGCCGTGGGCCACGCCGCACGCATGACTCTCCAATCCCCCACGACAGCAACACCCCGTACCATGAAAAACACCCTCCCGCGCCGTCGGTTTCTACACACTCTCGCCACTGCTGCGGTCGTGTCCGCAAGCTTTGCCACACCCCTGGCGGCTGTCGCCGACAGCTGGCCCGGCAAGCCGCTCAAGTTCATCGTGCCGTTTCCGCCGGGTGGCGCCACTGACGCCAGTGCGCGCATCATTGCCGAGCATCTGGGCCGGCGCCTGGGCCAAGCCGTGGTGGTCGATAACAAGCCCGGTGGATCCACCATCATCGGCGTCGACATGGTCGCCAAGGCTGCGCCCGACGGCTACACCCTGCTGGTCACCGGCGGTGGCAGCTTGGCGGTGTTGCCGGCGCTGCGCAACAACCTGCCGTTTGATGTCAACAAAGACTTGGTGCCCATCACCCAACTGGTGAGCGCGCCCGTGGTGTTGGTGACTTCATCGGCCAAGCCGTTCCACAAGCTGACCGACTTCATCACCGCCGCTAAGGCGCATCCCAAAGACTTGCGTTATTCGACCTATGGCGCCGGTAGTGCGCCGCACTTGGCGGGCGAGATGTTGTCCAACGCGGCGGGCATTGAGCTGGAGCCGATTCCGTTCAAGGGTGCATCAGAAGCTTTGCTGGCCTTGCTGCGCGGAGAAGTTGACCTGGGGTTTGAGACCCTGTCGGCGGCCAGCGCACACATCAAGTCGGGCAAGTTGCGCGTGTTGTCGCTCAACGGCGAAAACCGCACCCCTTTCTACCCCGAAGCGCCGGGCATGGGCGAGCTGGGGCTGGCGGCCGCGTCGATTGAAGCCTTTTATTGCCTGCTGGCGCCGACCGGCACGCCGCCCGCCATCACCACCCGGCTGAACAAAGAGGTGCAGGACATCCTGGCCCAGCCGGATGTCAAGGAGCGCATGGCCGCCATGTTCCTGGAGATCAATGCCGCAGGCCCCGAGGCCATGACGACGCTGGTGAAGTCGCAGACCGCCAAGTTCAAAGCCATCGCCCAGAAAGCCAAGATTCCGACGACAGCCCAATAGGAGACAGACGTGACCGAAGCCGTTTTAACAAGCCCGAGCGCAGAGCACCTGGAGCAGGCGCAGACCGCCATCAACACCATGCCCGACAACGTGATCGACACCACGCAGTTCAAGTCGGCGCTGGTGCCCATGTATTGCCCCGAGCTGGTGCCCAGCCTGAACTATTTTGTCAACCAACTGGGCTTCAGGATAGACGCCATCTTTCCGGCGGACGCGCCCGCCACCGCCATCGTCTCGGGCTACGGCCTGTCGCTGTATCTGTCTGTGCATGTGACCCAGGGTGTGCAAACCCTGCACCTGCTGTGCACAGCCCCCGACCTGGCCGCTGGCGGCCAGCGCGAACTGCTGGCGCCCAACGGCGTGAAGATTCGCCTGGCCCATGTCGATCCGCCGATGAAGTCGCCCACCACGCGCCAGGCCTTGGTGCTCAGCACCATGGATGGTGATGCCGAATGGAGCGTGGGCCGCGCCGGCCTGCGGTACCGCGACCTGCTGCCGGACCGCCATGGCGGCGCCTTCATCGCCTCACACATCGCCATTCTGGAAGGCGGCCCGGTGCCCGACTACGTGCACTTCCACAAGGTGCGCTTTCAGATGATCTTCTGCCGCAAGGGCTGGGTGCGTGTGGTCTACGAAGGCCAGGGTGAGCCCTTCATCTTGAACGCGGGCGACTGTGTGCTGCAGCCGCCGACCATTCGCCACCGCGTGCTGGAAAGCTCGGCCGGTGCCGAGGTGGTGGAGATTGGCAGCCCCGCCGAACACATCACCATGGCCGACCACGACTTGCCTTTGCCAAGTGCGCCGCTGCCGCCCGAACATTTGTTTGGCGGCCAGCGCTTTACGCGCCACATCAAAGCCGAGGCCGCATGGACGGACTGGCGCCTCAAGGGTTTTGAGGCGCAGAACACCGGCATTGAAGCTGCTACCGATGGCCTGGCCGCCGTGCGTCTGGTGCGGGTGACCGGGGCCAGGCCCGCGGTGGTGCAAAGCCACGCGACCGAGTTCTGTTTTTACTTCGTGCTCAGCGGCAGCCTCACCGTCACACAAGGCGCGGCAAGTTATACGCTCAACAAAGACGACAGCATCACGATTCCAGGCCAGATGCCCTACGCCTTGGCGGCATCGCCCGACCTGGAAATGCTCGAGGTGATGTTGCCGGGTTCGCCCGAGATCTTGCTCGAGGACGTCAACTGAGCCCTGAGGCGATGCGCGAGGCCAAAAAACCATGCAGGGCCTGGCGCCCCGCCATTACCTGGCCCAGCGTCACTTGAACGAGCGGGTGACGAACTCGACCAACGCACGTACGCGCCCCGCGTTCTGCAGCCGTTGCGGGTAAACGGCGTAGATGTCTGCATCGGGGGTGTGGCACTGGGGCAAGACCTGCACCAGGCGCCCGCTTTTCAGGTGGCGCTCAATATCCCATTCGGCGCGCATCAGAATGCCATGGCCATCCAATGCCCAGTTCACGGCGACCTCTCCGTCATTGGTGGTGAGATTGCCTCTGGTTTTGACGGCCTCTGTGGTGCTCGCACGCCCCCGGCCACTGGTGAGCCGCCACACACCATAGGCTTCTTCGCCCTGGCGAATGCCTATGCAGTTGTGCTTCACCAGATCGCTTGGCACCTTGGGTGTGCCGCGCTTGGCAATGTACGCCGGCGAGGCGCACAATAGTCTGCGGTTGGGCGCGATGTGTTTGGCGATGACACGTGCATCCGGTGGTGCGCCGAAACGGATGCAGACGTCAAACGCATCTTCTGTGAGGGGCGGCGGGTTTACCGACAGTTGAAGTTGCACTTCCACATCGGGAAACGCCGACACAAATTTCGAGAGGATGGGGGCGACATGCATGCGCCCAAAGCCCAGGGTTGCGTTGACGCGCAGCAAGCCTTTCGCGGACGCCTTGGCACCACTGATCAATTGCGCCATGTCGTCGATTTCACTGAGGATGCGGCGCGCGTGTTCGAGATAGACCTCACCCTCCGGCGTCAGGCTCATGCGGCGTGTGGTGCGACTGACCAGAGATACACCCACGCGAGACTCCATCAAGGCCAGGTGTTTGCTCACGGCCGGCGTTGAAATGCCCAGTTCGCGTGCGGCAGCGCTCAGACTTCCGGCAGAGGCAATGGCCGAGAAAAAGCCGAGGTCAGCAGCTTGAATGGCATTCGGCATGGTGCGGGTCCATTGTTAACTTCAAGTAAATATTGGATTGACTTTAGCGGCATCCCCGCAGGGTGTCGAGTCCTTACAGTCACGCCATCCATCAGCAGTCGGAGACCCTCCATGAAGACATACCGCATCGCAACAATTCCCGGCGATGGCATAGGCAAAGAAGTTGTACCGGCGGGCCAGGAGGTGCTGGAAGCCCTGGCACGTTCCAGCACACAATTCAGGTTCGAGTTTGAGAACTTCGGCTGGGGCGGCGACTGGTTCCGCGCCCATGGTGTGATGATGCCGGACAACGGCCTGGACGCGCTGCGCGACAAGGACGCCATACTGTTCGGCTCGGCGGGCGACCCGCACATCCCCGACCACATCACCCTCTGGGGCCTGCGCCTGAAAATCTGCCAGGGCTTCGACCAGTACGCCAACGTGCGCCCCACACGCATCCTGCCTGGAATCGACGGCCCCCTGAAGCGTTGCGGCCCGGACGACCTGAACTGGGTCATCGTGCGGGAAAACTCCGAGGGTGAATACGCCGGCGTGGGTGGCCGTGTCCACCAAGGCCACCCCATAGAAGCTGCCACCGACGTTTCGATGATGACCCGCGCCGGCGTGGAGCGCATCATGCGCTTCGCCTTCAAGCTGGCCCAGTCACGTCCACGCAAGCTGCTGACCGTTGTCACCAAGAGCAATGCGCAACGCCATGCCATGGTGATGTGGGACGAGATCGCGGTGCAGATCGCCAAGGAGTTCCCCGACGTCAAATGGGACAAGGAACTGGTCGACGCCGCCACGGCGCGCATGGTCAACCGCCCGGCCACGCTGGACACCATAGTCGCCACCAATTTACACGCCGATATCCTGAGCGACCTGGCGGCGGCCCTGGCCGGCAGCCTGGGCATTGCGCCCACCGGCAACATCGATCCCGAACACCGCTACCCCTCGATGTTTGAGCCCATCCATGGCTCGGCTTTCGACATCATGGGCAAGGGCCTGGCCAACCCGGTGGGCACGTTCTGGTCGGTGGTCATGCTGCTGGAGCACCTGGGTGAGGTGCAAGCCGCAGCACAGCTCATGCGGGCGGTGGAAAGTGTCACCGCCAACCCGGCACTGCATACCGGCGACCTGGGGGGCAAGGCGACCACGGCGCAAGTGACGCAGGCTGTGTGCCAGCAATTGAGCGCGCCGCCGCAGCGCAAGCTTGCCTAGCCGTTGCTTTACAGCGCTGCTTGAAAAAAATAAAAGGAGACAAGACATGGACAGCAAAGCAATCGACCCACGCAAGGCCTTGACGGCCATCGCGTTGGGCTTGACCACCGCCTTTGCCTGCGCACAGGAGTTCCCCAGCAAGCCGGTCACTTTGGTCGTGCCATTCCCGCCCGGCGGCAGCTCCGATGTGTTGGCGCGGGCATTGACCGAAAAGTTGTCGGCAGGCCTGGGCCAACCCGTCATCGTGGAAAGCCGCCCCGGTGCCGGCGCAACACTGGGGGCTGCTTATGTGGCCACGGCCAAGCCCGATGGTTATACCTTGCTGATGGGTGCGGTGCACCACGCCATCGCCACCAGCGTCTACAAAAAACTGCCCTACGATTTTGAGAAGAGTTTTGCGCCTGTCACCACCGTGGCGCTGGTGCCCAATGTGTTGGTGATCAACGCCAAATCGCCGGTCACCGATGTCAAGGGATTGGTCGCAGAAGCCAAGACAGCGAAAGACAAGCTGGCCTTTGGCTCAAACGGCAATGGCACGTTGCAGCATCTGGTGGGCACACAGTTCGCGGCGATGACCGGCATTGAATTGCTGCACGTGCCCTACAAGGGCAGCGCGCCGCTGACCACGGATCTGCTGGGCGGCCAGGTGGCCATGTCGTTCGACACCATCACGCCCGTGGTGCCGTTTATCAAGAGCGGCAAGCTGCGCGCCCTGGCCGTGACAACGGCCAAACGTTCCAGCACCTTGCCCGATGTGCCCACCCTTGAAGAGTCCGGTCTAAAGGGTTTTGACCAAGGCACCTGGTTCGGCATTCTGGCCCCGGCCGGCACACCCAGGGATGTGGTGGCCAAACTGAACGCTGAGATGGTGAAGATCATCCAGTCGCCGGACTTCCAGAAACGTATGGCCGACATAGGCGCCGAACCCGTTGGCAACTCGCCGGCCCAGATGGCCGAGCAGATCAAGGCCGACACCAGCAAGTACGCCAAGCTGGTGAAAGACGCCAACGTCGTCATAGACTGAGCAGCATCGCTTTCATGGGGCGATGGCGCTGCCAGCGCGCACCGCCTCGGTCCACGGCCCAGCGTGTGCTTGCGTCCGGCCGCAATGGGCTTGCGGTCGGTAAGTGTCGCGATCAGGTTTCCAGGCTTTTGCCATGCATCGACACGATTCGGCATCTGGAGCGAGAATTCGCCATCGTTTTGCGTGGGTTTTGCCGGTGATGCCGATGCCATCTCCGGAAAATCCAGCGCGTGTGCCCCGGGCCACGCCGCGCGATGACTGGCGTTTCCTCTCTGAAGACCGTGAACTGATATGCGCTTATTACTGGTAGAAGACGAAGCCGAAATGGCGGCATGGCTGTTGCGCGCCTTCAAGCAAAGCGGCTATGTGCCAGACCATGCGCCGGATGCTGTCACGGCCGAATCGCTGCTGGCGGGCAACAACTACGACGTGGTGGTGCTGGACCTGCGCCTGCCCGACAAACACGGTCTGGCCGTGCTGGCCGATCAGCGCAAGGCTGGCAACCGTACACCGGTGTTGATCCTGACGGCGCAAGGCGCTTTGCAAGACCGTGTCAAAGGACTGAACCTAGGCGCCGATGACTTTCTCACCAAACCTTTCGAGATCGAAGAGCTGGAAGCGCGCCTGACGGCGCTGGTGCGGCGCAGCCGGGGCAACGTACAGACGGTCTTGCAATGTGGTTCCTTGTCTTGCGCCAGTGACAGCCGCGCCTTCACACTGGGCGGCAAGCTGCTGCAGCTCACACCGCGCGAGAGTGCGGCCTTGTCGGTTTTGCTGGCGCGCAGTGGAACGCCGGTGGAGAAGTCGCTGCTGTCCGGCAAGGTGTTTCCGGTGGCCAGCAGTGCTGGACCGGATGCGATTGAGCTGGTGCTGCACCGCCTGCGCCGCAAGCTGGCCGGTGGCGATGTACGCATCGTCACCGTGCGCGGCCTGGGCTATATGCTGGAGAGCATGGCGGACGCCACACCGCTATGAAAGTCCTGCGTACCGATCCCGATCGGTTCGGCATCCGTGCGCGCCTGCTGACCCTGCTGCTGCCGGGCATTCTCGGGCTGCTGGTTCTGGACAGTTGGAACGACTACCGCGCCCTGCGCAACCTGGTGCAGGACACTTACGATCAATCAATGCTGGAGTCGGCCACCACGCTGCGCAGCCGTGTGTCGCTGGCGGCCGATGGTGCGTTTCGGCTGGAGGCGCCGTTTGTTTCTCCGGTAGCGGAGGATGTGGCGCATGCGGGTGCTGCTCCGCAAAAGTTCTGGCATGTGGCGGTGACGCCGCAGCGTGCAGCGGTTTCACCCCCCGCCGCCGCATCGAATCCAGTCATCCTGCTGGGCGAAGCCGATCTGCCTGCGCCGCCCTTGCCACCCGCAGCACCGCCCACCGTAGGCCCCTCGGGTGCCATTTGGTACGACAGTTATTACCGTGGCCAATCGGTGCGTGTGGTGGCCTTGCAGAGCCAACTGCGCGATCAACGCGGCCGGCCCTACGACTTGCTGGTCCAGTTGGCCGAAAGCACCGGGCCGCGCGACCGTGTGCAAGCGGCTTCGTCAGAGCAGGCCTTGCTGCGCGACACACGTATGCTGCTGGTGGTGATATTGCTGGTGTGGTTGGGGGTGACCTGGTCCTTGCATCCCCTGGAGAAGCTGCGCAAATCCGTCCTGGACAGCAAGGGGCACGAGCTGCAGCCCTTGGACACCAGTGGTGTGCCGCATGAGGTAGCCCCCCTGGTGGCGGCCATCAACCTGCACGTTGCGCGCTACCGTGAACTGCTGGACCAGCAGTCGCAGTTTCTCGCCGATGCCTCGCACCAGTTGCGCACGCCACTGGCCATCATGTTGACCCAGGCCGGCGTGGCATTGAGGGAAAAAGACGCCGACAAGGTGCAGCAGACCCTGCGCGCCATCGTCGCGCAGATTGCGCGCAGCCGGCGTTTGTGTGAACAGCTGCTGTCGCTGGCCGATGCTCATGACAGTGCTGCTCCGGTAGATGCACCGGTGCTGGTGGACCTCAACCACATCGCCAAAGAAGTGGTGCTGCAGTACCTGACCCTGGCGCACGAGAAACAGCAGGACCTCGGCTGGGTGGACGCGCGGGATCAAGCCGATGTGTGTGTGGCGCGACCAGACGAGATGGCCGTGCCGGTGCTTGCGCGGGCGCTGGAACTGCACGAAAGCCTGGCCAACCTGGTGCACAACGCCATCGTCTACACCCCGGTGGGCGGGCGTATCACCGTCAAGGTTTACACCCACGAAGGCAGGGCTTTGGCCGAGGTCAGCGACAACGGTCCGGGCATTGCCGAGGCGCTGCGTGAAGTTGTTTTTGAACGCTTTCAGCAAGGCACAGCCGACCCGGCCAAATCGTCGCGAACCGGCTCACGCGGTTCGGGCCTTGGCCTGGCGATTGCACGCGCCTACGCCAGGCGCAATGGCGGCGACATCAGCCTGGCCGATGCCACCGCGGAGGCCAATACCAGCGGCTTGCGCGCCACCTTGCAGCTTACTTTGGTGACTTGATACCGCTGCCTGAAGGACGCCTCATCGCCTGCGGAAAACACCTATCCATCGGTTAGTGATAACACGTATTTTGCGGCTAGCTGTCTGAAACGAAAGCCGTTTGGAAGCCTCGCTTTCTACTATCCGCTCCCATACTTTTGGAGACCCGGATGGACCTTTCCCGTTCAAACACAACGCCCCGTGTGGCGCAGCCCAGGAGCTGCCTGCCATGAATTTCAGTAACCGCAACTTCGTCCGCGGCTTGTTCCTCATGGCGATTGCCGTGCTTTTCGGCACGGTGGCCACGAAGTACTCCATCGGTGAACTCAGCCGCTCCGGCCCAGGCATGTTCCCGCTGCTGGTGAGCTGCTTTTTGTTTGTGATTGGTTTGCTGCAAGCCGTGCGCGCGCACTTTGTGGCGCCGGTGCCGCTGGACTACAGCGTGAAAAACATCCTGGTGATTCTGGCCAGCCTGGTAGGCTTTGCGCTGATCTCCGAATACCTCAACATGATTGTGGCCATCGTCTACCTGGTGTTCTGCTCCACGCTGGCAGGTACCTCGTATTCGGTGTCGCGCAACATCAAGATCAGCATTGGCCTGGTCCTGGTGGCTTTTGCCTTCAAAGAATTCCTCGGCCTGAGTTTGCCGCTGTACGGAGGCTGAGCGATCATGGATGTTCTACACAATCTCGCGTTCGGGTTTGAGCACGCACTGACCTGGCAAAACCTGTTGTACTGCGCGCTGGGGTGCACGGTTGGCACCCTCATCGGGCTGCTGCCCGGCCTGGGCCCGCTGTCGACCATCAGCCTGTTGCTGCCCTTGACCTATTCCATCCCCACGGGGGGGGCACTGATCATGTTGGCCGGTATCTACTACGGGGCGCAATACGGCGACAGCGTGAGTGCCATCACCATGAAGATTCCGCACGCCAGCAGCATCGTGGCATGTATAGACGGCTACCAGATGACGCTCAAAGGCAAGACCGGCCTGGCCTTGTTCACCGCAGGCATCTCCAGCTTCATTGGTGGTACGGTGGCCATCATCGTGTTGTCGACCATGGCTCCCGCACTGGGCGAGGTGGGCTTTCTGTTTGGCCCCGCAGACTATTGCGCACTGATGCTGTTGGGCTTCTTCTGCGTGAGTTTTGTGAGTGCTGGTAGCCTGCTCAACGGCCTGGCCATGGCCATGGTGGGTGTGCTGCTGGGCATGGTGGGCACGGACGTGAACAGTGGTGTGGCGCGCTACACCATGGACCTGCCTTTCCTGATGGATGGCATTGGCTTGATCAGCATTGCGCTGGGTTGTTTTGGTATTGCCGAGGTGGTGAAGAACCTCGACAACAAAAACGTGCTCACGCCGTTCAACGGCAAGATCAAACTCATGCCCACCTGGCCCGAGTTCAAACGCATCATCCCCAGCGCGCTGCGCGGCAGTGTGATCGGCTCCATCCTGGGCATCCTGCCCGGCGGCGGCCCCACCATTGCCCAGTTCGCGGCGTATGCAGCCGACAAGAAGTTCAGCAAGTACAAACACGAAATCGGCACGGGTTGCATTGAAGGTGTGGCCGGTCAAGCGGCTGCCGATGAAGCCGCTGCACGTACCAGCTTCATCCCGCTGATGGCCATTGGCATTCCGGAAAACGCCGTGATGGCCTTGATGATGGCGGCCTTCATCGTCAAGGGCATACAGCCCGGTCCGAACATGATTGCCACACACCCTGACTTGTTCTGGGGCCTGGTCGCCAGCATGTGGGTGGGCAACTGCTTCCTGGTGGTGCTGAACGTGCCACTGGTGCGTTACTGGTTGTCGGTGTTCAAGATCCCTTACACCGTGTTGTTTCCGGCGATTCTGTTCTTCTGCTGCATTGGTACCTTCAGTATCAACAACAGCCTGGACGACATCTTCACCACCTCGGTGTTTGGTTTGATTGGTTACCTGTTCCTGCGTTTGGACATGGAAGCCGCGCCGCTGATGCTGGGCTTCATCCTGGGCCCCATGCTGGAAGAGAACTTCCGCCGCACCATGCTGCTCAGCCGTGGCAGCTTTGAGGTGTTTGTCACGCGTCCGATCAGCGGCACCCTGTTGGGCGTGATTGCACTGGTCATCGTGTGGCAAAGCGTGTTGTTCTTGAAAAATATGCGCAAGGGCTCACCGCCTGTGGTGGAAGAGGCGGCGGCCGTGCCCGGCTAAGGTTGTCTACTTGGCGGGGCTGCGCAGCGAACTCAGGTACGCGTGCAGCGCCCGCACATCGGTCTCGCTCATGGCGCCCAAGGACTCGAATGGCATCACTTTGACTGCCGAGCCGTCTGGGCGCTTTCCCGTTTTGAAGAGTTTGAGCAGCGCATCCGCATCGGGGTAGCGCTGCAGCGCCGAGTCGGCACCGGGCGCTAGCCTGGAGGCCGGTGGCCAATCGGGTGGGCCGCCGGGCACGCGGCCACCGGCCAGCTGCGGGCCGTGGCAGCCCAGGCACATATTCGCCACATACCGGCCATGCGCAACGGTATCGCCCTGCGGCAAGGGAGTTTGCGGCGGCAGGTTGTGGTCTATCTTCGCGGCCGCGTCTTGAATCATGCCAAACCCATACAGCGCCCGCACCGGCAGCGGAAGCTGTACCAGGCCCACCAGGCCTTGGTCGCTTGCGGGCATGTGGCGCAGCCAGGCCACCAGGGCGGCCAGGTCGTCATTGGTCAAACGGTTGTAGTCCTCGCTGGGCATGATCAGCAGCGGCCGTCCCTGCGGATGCACGCCGTGGCGTATGCTGCGCACCCAGTCTTCGGGGCGGTAGCTGGTTGTCACACTGCCGGCCCCGGGGCTGATGTGTGGGCCGACGATTTTCATGCCATTGGGGTCGTCGAGAAACACCCGGCCCTTGCCGTCGGCGCCGTGGCAATCCACACAGCCGCGCGAGGCGTAGAGGTAGCGGCCACGCTCTATGGCCGCGGGGTCGTCGCTCAGGACCACCGCTTGCACGTTCACGTCGATGCGGCGCTGCATCTTGCGCTGCGCCAGCTCCAGGCCCAGCCAGACTGTGCCTGCGGCCAGCAGCAACAAAACCAATAGCGCCAGGCCTATGCGCTTGAGCCACCTGCCGGCGCGCGGGCTCATGCGGCGCTCCACGTTGTTAGCTTGGGATCTTGCGCAAGAATGGAAAGCAACATCGCAATACTCCTTCGATTTGATAAATCAAGCAAAGTCGATTCGCAAATACAAGAGCCAGGCTGCGGCCTTTGATAGACCGCAGACTGGCTCCGGAAGCGAATGCTGCGATGAAGCCTGGCGTCTTGTCAATCGCCAAGCGGTGGGTGTGGGTTGTTATTCGGGCAGCAAACCAATCTCGGCGGCGAACTGGCCCAGGCGTTTGTGCTCGTCTTGCAAGAACGTATCGAAGTCTTTGGGTGAGCCACCGGGCGCGGGAATCGGGCCTATGCCCAGAATCTTGTCCGCGACACCAGGGTTGGCCAGCAGTTTGTTGATCTCGGCATTCAGGCGCGCGATCACGGGCTGCGGTGTGCCAGCCGGCGCCACCATCGCCATCCAGCCGGTCATCTCCAGGCCGGGCAAGGTCTCGGATACGGTGGGCACTTGCTCCCAGCCGGGCACACGTTTGGCGGTGGTCACGGCCAGCACCCGCAGGCGTCCCTGTTTGGCGAGCTGCGCGGTCGAGGCCAGGTCGGCCACCACGGCCTGGGCGTGGCCACCCATGATGTCTTGCAGCGCCACTCCCACCGAGCTATAGGCCACCAGGTTGGCTTGGGCCTTGGTGCGGGCGTTGATGACGCGGGCAATCATGCCGCCGAAGGTGCGCGGGCCTTCGTTGGCCAGCGACAACTTGCCGGGGTCTTGTTTGCTGCGTGCCACCAGGTCTTGCAACGAGGTGATGGGTGAATCGGCGCGCACCAGCACGGCGAACGGGCTGTTGGCCACAAAGGCCACGGGCACGAAGTCTTTCAAAGGGTCGTAGGGCAGGGTCTTGAACAGGTAGCTGTTGGTCACCAGCGCGGCGGTGGTGGCGAAGTACAGGGTATAGCCGTCGCCTGGCGAACGCGCCGCCGTTTGTGCGCCTATGACGTTCTGGCCGCCGGGTTTGTTGTCTATGACCAGCGGTTGGCCCAGCGCTTGCGCCAGGCCGTCGCCCAACACACGTGCAATATTGTCGGGGCCGGAGCCGGCGGGTTGCGATAACACCACCTTGATGGGTTTGCTGGGCCAGGTGTCTTGTGCGGCGGTGAAGCCGGTGCGCAAAAGCGAGGCTGCGCCCAGGGCGCCTGCGGCCAGGTTGAAGGTTCTTCTTTGCATGTTTGTCTCCGTTATAAAAATGATCAGCCGGTCATGGCCTGTGTCTGCGCCTTCAACAGGGCGGGCAGCTCTTGGGCCGTGACCACAACGCCGTAGACATAGCGGTCGGGGCGCACCAGCGCGGCCACAGCCCCATGGCGCTGGAACCAGGCCGCCACCACACCTTCGGTTTCTTGCAACGGCTGGCCCATGTGCAGCGTGCTCACGCCTGCCACTGTGGGCACAGGGCCGTCAAAGCCGCTGCTCAAGACCAGCCACCAAGCGTTGCCGGCCAGCGTGTCCAGGCGCACCGGGCCGGTGTCTTGGGCGATCCACGGTTGCGGAAAGATGCTGCCGTTGGCCGCATGGGCGATGGGCGACAACAAGCCGGTCTCCAAACCTGGCAGCACATCCTGGCGCGGCATGTCGCGCACCACGCCGCCGCATTCGGCCAACATGCGTGTATCGCGTTCACGCGCCTTGGCAGTGTCGCGTTCACCAATCACCGCGCCAATGTTCTTGATGCGGCCTGTGAGTTGGCGCACGTGTTGTTTGCGCTCTGTGCCATAGCTATCGAGCAATGCTTGAGCCGCCGCGCCTTGTACTTCGCCCTTCAGCACGGCAGCGAGTTTCCAGCTGAGGTTGGCTACGTCGCGCACGCCCTGGCACATGCCCTGGCCCAGGAAGGGCGGCTGCTGGTGTGCGGCGTCGCCCGCCAAAAACACCCGGCCCTTGCGCCATTGCGCGGCCACCAAGGCATGGAAGCGGTAGCTGGCCTGGCGCCAGAGTTCACCGTCTTCGGGTGTGAGCCAGCGTGAGAGCAGCTTCCAGGTCTGGTCCGGTTCGGTCACCTGGCGCGGGTCTTCACCGGGCTTGAGCGAGATCTCCCAGCGCCGGTGGTTGCCGGGGCCAATCACCAGGGTGCAGGGACGGTCGGGCTCGCAGTACTGCACGCTGGTGGTAGGCAGCTTGGCCAAACCCTTGGCGTTGGCCAACACGTCGATCACCAGCCAGGGCTCGTCGAACTCCAGGTCTTCCAGCGTCAAGCCAACCATGTCGCGCAGCGTGCTGGAGGCGCCATCACACGCCACGACGTAACGCGCCCGCACCGTGTCTTCAATGCCTTGGTCGTCACGCAGCTGCAGCGTGGCGCCGCTGTCGTCCTGCAGCAGGCCCACCACTTCGGTGCCCAGGGCCACGTGGGTGTTGTTTGCGCCTTGCACGTGTTCGCGTAGCACGGCTTCCACCGGCGGCTGGCTGAACACGTTGGACGGTGTGTAGCCCAGCGGGTAGGGCGGGGCCACCATGGTCAGGCGTTTGATGAGCTGGCCGTCGACGCCGTAGTACTCCGATGGTGTGAAGGGCTCGACAAACGGCGCCACTTGCTGCACCACACCGAGCTGCTGGAACACACGCAGCACTTCATGGTCTATGGCGATGGCGCGGGGCTTGTCGTACACCTGGCGCAGGCGGTCACACACGTACACACTCAGGCCCATGCCGGCCAGCAGCCCGGCGGCAACCGCACCCGATGGGCCGAAGCCAACCACCGCGACGTCGTAAACGTCGCGTTTTGCTAGGGATGCCATAGGTTTATGCCTCTGCGTGTATGGGGTTCACCAAGGTGCCAATGCGTTCGATCTCGACCTCGAAGCGGTCACCGGCCTTCATCCATACGGGCGGGGTGCGTGCCTGGCCCACGCCGGCCGGCGTGCCCATCACAATCACGTCGCCCGGCTCCAGCGTCAGCACGTCGCTGAGCAGCGAAATGGTTTCGGCCACGCCCCAGATCATGTCGTCGGTGTTGGCGCTTTGCATGACTTCGCCGTTCAGGCGGCCCTGGATCTTCAAGCCCGTTGCGGCGCGTGGCAATTCGTCGGCCGTGACCAGCACAGGGCCAAAGCCGCCGGTGCCGTCAAAGTTCTTGCCTATGGTCCACTGTGGCGTGCGTTTCTGGTAGTCACGCACCGACATGTCGTTGAAGCAGGTGTAGCCAAACACGTAGTTGGGGGCGTCTTCCTGCGACACGTGGCGTGGCACACGTTGGCCAATCACCAGGGCCAGCTCGGCCTCGTAGTCAAACTTGACCGACACCTTGGGGGCAATGCCGGCTTCGCCATGCGCCACCAAGGAGGTGGCGCCACGGAAGAAGAACCAGGGGTACTCGGGCTTTTCGCGGCCACCTTCTTTGGCGTGGTCGAAGTAGTTCAGGCCCAGGCAGATGATCTTGCCGGGCTCGGGCACCAGTGGTGCGAGTTTCAGGCTGCTGAGCGGTACACGTGGTGCGCTGGAGGCCAGGGCAGCCTTGGCGGCAGCGGCCAGATCCACGCCCGCGCGCAGAGCGGCGCGCAGGTCGGCAGGCACTTGCGGTTGGGCGGTGTGTAGGTCGATGACGGCGTCGCCGTCGACCAGGCCTAGGCGGGCTTCGCCGTTGTGCAAGTAGGTGGTGAGTTTCATGGGGTTCCTGTGCAGAAAAAATGAAAGAGAACGAGGTTTAAGTTTTGATAAAGAAGACTTGGCGCTGGGCCTCCTTGAGGCGCGCCGACGGTGGTTGCGAAATGCCCCACTGGTCAACACGGCCGGGAGGCCACTTCCAGTCGTCCGGCCCACCAACCTGGTAGCTGTCGTCGATCTGCTCCACTTCGGCGGTGTATTCGATAACCTCGCCAAACGGGCCTATGAAGTAGTTGAAGGCGTTGTCGCCAGGGCCGTGGCGGCCGGGCCCCCATTCGATTTGGTGGCCAGCGTCGCGCATGCGGCCACCGCCGCGCATCACCGATTCCAGGTCGGGCATCACAAAGGCGATGTGGTTCAGCGCATCGTTGTCGGTGTCGCCCAGGGCCACGCTGTGGTGGTCGCTGGCGCAGTTCAAGAACGCCATGATGCGTGTGCGGTCGGCCAGGGTGAAGCCCAGCGCCTGCGCAAAGAAGCGCTGTGTGGCTTCAACGTCGTGGCTGTTCAGCACGGCGTGGGCCAGGCGTATAGGCCGGTCCGGGGTCTCGTGGGCATCGCTGTGTTGGCTGTCGCCAAACACCACTTGCAGCAGGCGCCCATCCGGGTCACGCACCGTGAGGCCGATGCCGCCACCGGGCTCGGTGATGGGCGCAATGGGCAGGTGCACGCTGCCACCGGCTTGCACGGCGGCTTGGGCAATTGCATCGAGTGCTTCGCGGCTGCGTGCGCGGAAGCTGGCGTGCACGATCTCGGCGTTGGCCCCGCCCTGGTGCAGTGCCAGCAGGTGGTGGTCGGCGCCGGTGCCGCGCAGGTACAACGCGTCAGGCGTGCGTGCCACCACGGCCAGGTGCCAGGTGTTGGTGTAGAAGTCTTCAGCGCGCTCCAGGTCGGGCACTTTGAGTGCCACGCTGCGCAGGCCGGCTATCCAGGGAGAGCTCATGTGTTTGCTTTCGTGAAGGTGCGCGCCAGAAAACGGCGCGCGTTGCCATGGGTGAGTTGCTCCACGGTGTGGGCGTCCAAAGCCGCAGCGTCCAACTGCTGCAGGGGTGCCGATTCGTGGAAGTTGAATGGGTAGTCGGTGCCCACCAGCAGTTGCGAGGCGCCGAACTGGCGCACCAACTGGGCCAGCGTGGTTGGGTCGAACACCAGGGTGTCGAAGAAGAGTTGCCGTGCCTGCTCCATGGGGGCGCTCAGCACTTGCTCCTTGAGCGCCGGAAACACGCTCCAGCCTTTTTGCAGGCGTGGCAGCAGCATGGCCAGTGTGCCGCCACCGTGGCTGAATGCGATGCGTAGTTTGGGGCGGCGCAGCACCAGGTTGCTGGTGATCACCGAGGCCGAGGCCAGGCCTACGTCGGTGGGGTAGGCCAACACCTGCTGCAGAGGCGGCGGACCGACCAGGCGGTCCATGCCGGTGGGTTTGAGCGCGTGCACAAACACGGCGGCGTTGAGCGCTTCGCAGGCTGCAAAAAACGGATCAAACTGCGGCGCACCAATCGGCACGCCGTTGACGTTGCTGCCAATCTCCACACCCGCAAAACCCAGCGTCTCCACCGCGTAGCGCAATTCGGCGATGGCCAGGTCCATGTCTTGCAGCGGCACGGCGCCCAGGCCTATGAGCGCGCCGTTCGACTCGGCCACCATGCCGGCGATCTGTTCGTTGAGGTAGCGCAGCAGTTGTGCGGCGTCGCTCGGCGCCATCCAGTACGACAGCAGCTCCGGCATGGGCGAGATGGCCTGGTGCTGCAGGCCCATGGCGGCCAGGTCGGCCAGGCGGTGCGTCACGCTCCAGCATTTTTCCGACACCGTGCGGTAGTTTTTGCCGGAGATCATCACGCTGCGGTGGCACAGCCCGTTCACGGGCGCGGCTGCGACGGTGGACGGCCAGTCGCTTGGCGCTTTGCTGCCCAGGTAGGCCGGGAAATGCTCGGGCACCACATGCGCATGCACATCGATGCCACAGGCGCAACGAGGCTTTAGCCTGTGGCCGCTTTCTGAACCCAATGTTTGCTCCGCCATCTTGTCTCCAACGTGCCGTGCGCAGGTGTGCCGGCCTCTTGATGGAGGCGAGTTTAGGAAGCGTCATTCAATTGATAAAGCAGATTTTCGATATACATAGAATCCATGGCATGGATATCAAAGACGTTGACCTGAACCTGCTGGTGGCCTTTGCCGCGATGACCGAACACCGCAGCGTGACCCGTGCCGCTGAAGCCGTGGGCCTGAGCCAACCGGCCATGAGCGCCGCAGTGGCGCGCCTGCGCCTGTTGTTTGACGACCCGCTGTTTGTCAAGACCGCCGCCGGCATGCTGCCCACGCCGCGTGCACAAGACCTGGCCGAGCCGGTGCGCCGCGTGATCGAGGCCATCAAGGTGGAAATCTTGCCGGCGTCGGCGTTCGACCCGCTGACCGCCACCAAACGTTTTGCCATCGTCACGCCCGACATTGCCGAGGTGCATTTTTTGCCGCAGATCCTGGCGCACTTCGCCAAGGCCGCGCCGCATTGCTCGCTGCAAACCTTGTCGATGTCGCGCTACGCCGCCGCCGATGCCTTGGCCTCGGGTGCGGCCGAGTTGGCGATTGGTTATTTGCCAGATCTGCAGAAGGCCGGCTTCTTTTTGCAGAAGTTGTTTCGCAACGACTACGTGTGTATCGTGCGAGCCGACCACGCGAGCGTGAAGGAGCGGCTGACGTTGAAAGCCTACCTGGCGGCATCCCACGCGGTGGTCAGCCCCGACGGGCGCGAGCATCTGTTGGAGCAGGCCCTGCAGGAGCGCGGCGTGGAACGGCGCGTGACCGTGGGCTTGTCTCACTTCATGAGCCTGCTGCCCATCATTGAAAGCTCGGATCTTATTGCCACCGTGCCGCGTGACCTGGCCAACATCTGTGTGCGCCATGGCGCCATTCGGATTGTTGAGCCACCCTTCAAGTCGCCGGTGGTGGAGGTGCACCAGTTCTGGCATAGACGCTTTCACAAGGATGCGGCCAACGTCTGGCTGCGCGGTTTGGTGCAGCGCTTGTTTCACGTCTGAGAACCGCCCGGGAACAGGCTCAACAAGCGGCTAAGGCGACGCGCCCACTTGCAGCGCATCCATAGATCCGCTTACAGCGCCCTCGGGCACGATTTGATGCATGGACTCGGCGGTTTCCATCCAGCGGTTTTTGATCTCTATGATCGCCGGCAGCTGGCTTAGAAAGGCCGCAACCACTTGGGGATCAAAGTGTTTGCCACTCTCGCGTTGCAATAACGCAATCGCAGCCTCGACGGTCCAGGCCGGTTTGTAGGGGCGTTCGCTGGTCAAGGCATCAAAAACATCGGCTACCGCCACGATGCGGCCCTCGATAGGAATCTCTTCCGCCTTGAGGCCGCGAGGGTAGCCGCTGCCATCCCATCTTTCGTGGTGTGTCAGCGCGACGGTATGGGCGGTCTGCAACAAACCCGGTGTGTGGGTGCCCATGATGCTGGCGCCGACCTCCGCGTGTTGACGCATCACGGCCCATTCCTCGGGGGTGAGCGGACCAGGCTTTTGCAGAATGGCGTCGGGTGTGCCGATTTTGCCGATGTCGTGCATGGGCGCCGCATTAAAAAGCTCCTCAGCGTATGCTGCACTCAGGCCAAGAGCCAAAGCCGTGAGGCGCGCATAGTGGCTCATACGGATCACATGCAAGCCGGTTTCGTTGTCTTTGTATTCGGCCGCCATGCCCAGCCGTTGTATGAGTTCCAGGCGTGTCTGCCGCAAGGTGTCGATCTGCACCAAAGACAAATGGGTGCGCACCCTTGCCTTGGTGATTGCCGCGTTGATGGGTTTGGTGAGGTAGTCGACACAGCCCGCGGCAAAACCCTTGGCCTCGTCCTTGGCGTCGGCCAGAGCGGTCACAAAAATGACCGGGATGCTGGCGGTCACGGGATTGCGCTTGAGCGCGATGCAGACGTCGTAACCGGACATCTCCGGCATCATGATGTCCAGCAGAATCAGGTCGGGTTGCTCTTGCGCGGCCAGCAGCAGGGCGCGCGCGCCATTCTTCGCGAAGAACAGGCGGTACTGATCTTGCAGCACAACACGCAAGACTTGCAGGTTGGTGGGTTCGTCGTCCACCACCAGAATGGCGGGGCGTATGTCGGTGGTCTCGGAGATCTGCATGGTGGTGGACTTTCAGCGGGGCAGCAGGGTATCTAGCCAACTGGACAAGACGTTATGGGCCTCGTCCATCTCAAAATCCTGCAAGGCGTTGTACAGCGCGTCGGCCTCGTTTTGATGGCCGAGACGGTGCATGGCATGGGTCAGGCGCAGGATGGCCGGCTCGTCAAATTCGCCATGCTGGATCTGCGCCATGGTGGCGCGCCCCAGGGCTTGTAGAAGCTGAGGTGTGTCTGCTTCGCTGGAGCCACTCTGATGTGCTGCTGGGGCGATGGCTGGCCCGTTTGGCACGGCGTTCGCGGCCGCCGCAGCGGCAACATCTTCCAGCGCGCGCAGCACCTCAGGCATGAGCCCTTGAACGCTGGGGCCATCCATTTTTTGTGCGGCGGCTTCGAGTGCGGCAAGACGTTTGCTCAGCAACGGCAAACATAGGTTGGCACTCATGCCACGCAGCTTGTGCGCGGTCTGGCGCAGTTCACTGGTGTCCGCCAGGCATGCCTGCTGCGTCAGCCGTGTGCTGAGTTCCGCAATGTCTTTGGCGAACCGGGCGACGGCCGTCGCGTGGGTGGCGGAACTACCCCAGAGGGCAGCTCCGGCGGCGTGGTCAATTACATGGCCTGCTGCTTTGGCTGGGGCGGCAGATGCCGTTTGAGTTTGCGGCGCTTGTAGCGGCGCGACCGCGACACTGGTGACACGTGCAATTTCTTGCATCAGCGCAGCCTGGTCTATGGGTTTGGTGGCGAAACCGTCCATGCCCGCAGCCCGGGTGGCCTGCCTGTCTTCTTCCAGCACGCTGGCGGTCAGGGCGATGATGGGTGTGGCGCGGCGGCCGAGGGATTGTTCAAAGCGACGTATCAGTCGCGTGGCTTCCAGGCCATCAATTCCGGGCATTTGCACGTCCATCAGCACCACGTCGAACATGCCGCGCTTGAAGACTTCAGCGGCCTCGGCCCCGTCTGTGACCGTGGTGACCTGGTGCCCGGCGTTGCGCAAGATCAGACTCAGCAATTCAATGTTCTGCGGCACATCGTCGGCCGCCAAGATGTGCAGCACGGGCATGTCAAACAGCGTGACTTCGTGTGCGTGCACCACGGGTGCACCTTCGGCCAGTGGCAGCAGGACGTGGAAGCTGCTGCCCTGGCCCAAGCGACTCTCCGCCCACAGGCGACCCTTCATCAAGGTGACCAGCTGGCGCGAGATGGTGGTGCCCAGCCCGGTGCCGCCAAAGCGGCGGGTGGTGGAGGCATCGGCTTGCGCGAACGGGTCGAAGATGCTGTCCAGCCGTTCCGGGGCTATGCCTATGCCCGTGTCGTGCACAGCCAGATGGAGTTGCCCATCCTGGCGCTCGACCACCAGTTTGACTGTGCCTTTCTCGGTGAACTTGACGGCATTGCTCAGCAGGTTGGTGATGATTTGCCGCATGCGCAAGGCGTCGCCCAGCATGTAGTCGCTGAGATCGCTGGCGTACTCCAGGGAAAGGGACAGTTTCTTCTTGTTCGCCACCAGTTCGAACGACTCCACCACCGATAGGCAGAGTTCTTTGAGCGAATAGTCCAGTTGTTCCAGTTCTAGCGCATTGCGTTCGAGTTTGGCCGTGTCCAGAATGTCGTTAAGCAGTCCCAGCAGCGAGCGTGCGCTGTTGCGTACGGTGGTGAGGTAGCGGCGTTGCTGCTCGTCCAGTCCAGTGCCCAGCAGCAATTCGCTGAAACCGATGACGGCGTTCAGCGGCGTGCGGATCTCGTGGCTCATATTCGCCAGGAAGGTGGATTTGCTCTCGGCCGCACGCTCGGCCGCATCCTTGGCGTCGCGTAACGCCTGCTCCATCTCAAAGCGTTCGGTCAGATCGATCAGTATGCCGTCGACCGACAGTACCTTGCCACTGGCATCCAGGGCCGGTGTACCCGAGAACAGGGTGTGCACGATGTGGCCATCGCGATGGATGAAGCGGTGGTAGTTGTTGAAGCTGTGTTTGGTGCGTATCGCTTCCTGAGCCGTGGCGGTGGCGGCGGCCAGGTCGTCTGGATGGAGCAGGTTCAGAAAGCCAGCGCGCCCCTGCATGAAGTCGTCCGCATGCCAGCCGAACATGGTGGATACGGCATCGCTGACATACAGCGGTGTCCAGTCCGGGCTTACGCGCACCATCACACACGGTGTGTTGGCAATCAGCGTGCGGCTGAGTTGTTCGCTGGCGCGCAGGGCTTCCTGGTTTTTGTGTGTTTCGGTGATGTCGAAAACCACGCCATCGAGGTAGGCGATGGTTCCGTCGGCGCCGAACACGGCGCAGTTTTGCAAGGAGATCCAGACGTAGTGGCCGTCTTTGTGACGCCAGCGGAACTGTAGTGAGTTGGTCGGGTTGGCGGGCGTGGCGGCCAACACCGCCTGGCTTACACCTGCGAGGTCGTCGGGGTGTATGGCGCCCAGTATGCTGACGCGGCCAGCGACAAAATCCTCGGGCTGCCAACCCACGAGTTCCGGCATGCCTTGGCTGACGAAAACCGGCGACAGATGTTCGTCCATGCGCAAACGAAAGACCACGCCCGGAATATTGCTCACCAGGGTTTTGAATTGCTTCTGCTGCTCTTTGAGCGCCAGCTCCAGGGTCATGGCATCGCTGACATCGAAGTGCACGCTGTCGATCCAGCGGATGCCATGTTCGTCATCGACCACGTAGCCATGGGTGCGCAGCCAGAGATAGTGGCCTTCTCTGTGCCGCATGCGCACGGTATGCACAAATGTCTTGCTGGTGTGGAGGCAGTCGTCTAGGGCTTTGATGGCGTGCTCTAGATCCTCTTCATGGATCAGGTCGCGCATGCGCAAGCCATCTTTGATGAAGGCATTGACCGGCCAGCCAAGAATGCTCTCGGCGGAATCGCTGATGAAGCTGACCGAGCGGCGTTCGTCCCCGCGTCGACGCATCACAATGCCTGGCAGGTTGGTGATCAGCGAACTGAAGCGATCCTCACGTTCCTTGGCCTGCTGCTCCAACTGCTTGGCGCGGGTGATGTCAAGCAACACACTGTCCACCCATTTCGGGTTTTGCTTGGCGTCGTATTCGGCGCGCCCGCGCACCTGAACCCAGACCTCGTGGCCATCGCGATGGCGCAGGCAGAGTTCAGCGTCGTAGCTTGTGTGATCACGAATGGCGCCGTCGCGTAGCGCCACGGCGCGTGCGGCTTCGCCGGGCAGCAATAGGTCTGCAAATTTGACCGTGCCCTGTATGAAGGCCTGCGCCGGCCAGCCGGTCAAGCCGCGGATGGCATCGCTGACAAAGTAGACCTGGAACGGTGCGGTCGCGCCGCTGCGCAACACCACCCCCGGGATGTTGGCGACCAGGGTGCGCATCCGCGCTTCGTTTTCGCGCAGGGCGATCTCAGCGAGTTTTTGCTCGGTAATGTCCAGCAGCAATCCGTCGAAGGACTGCACCTGCCCCTGGGCGTCGTGTACCACCGCGCCGCGGGCCATGATCCAGACCACGTGGCCCAGCCGGTGGATCAGGCGAAACTCGGTCTCGAACCGGCCCTCTTCGCGCAGCGCCTGGCGCAGCAAGCGGCGCGTTTCCTCGCGGTCTCCGGGGTGCACCATGTCGAGTATGCGCTGGCCTTGCACCATGAAGTCGGCGGCAGTCCATCCGGTCAGCGTTTTGGCGCCGTCGCTGACATAGCTGGTGTCCCGTTCGGGCAGGCGGATGCTAAAGGCCATGCCTGGCGTGTTGCGCACCAGTGAACGCATGCGCGCCTCGCTTTCGAACAAGGCCTGCTCCATGGCTTTGCGCTGGCTGAGGTCGGATACCTGGGCAACGTAGCAGCGTGCCTCGGGCAGCAGTATTTCACCGACTGACAACAGCACCGGGAAAAACCTGCCGTCTTTGCGTCGCGCTTGGCGCTCTTGGGGTGGGCTGTGCGTGGCGCCGGGGGGGGCCAGCCGGGTCAAGCTGCCGCCAGCGTCGCTGCCCAGCAGGTCGGTGGCCTTGAGGGCCCGCGCTTCGTCCAGGCTCCAGCCGAACAGGCGAATACCGGCGGGGTTTAAGTTCAACACCTGGCCTTGGGCATTGAACAACACAACCGCATCGGTCAAGGTATTGAGTGTGCTGCGCAGCCGTGTTTCGCTGGTGCTGGCCTGGCGCAGCAGTTCCTGAAAGCGCAGCAAGTGGTTGCCTGCCGCGACCAGCAGCAACAGGAATGCGGTCGACAAGGCGATGCCGTAGGCGATCACGTCCCGGGTCTGCCATCCCGGTTCGGGCAGCGGCGTGGTGAGGGTGGGCGCGACAGGCGAAACCTCCAAGCCCATCCAGAGCAACATTTGCACCCCGGCGACGGCCAGGCCCAACACCACGCCGCTGATCCAGATGTGTGCCAACGGCAAATCGTTCTTCACCCTGCGCCGTCGACGCATGGCCAGCCGAAACCAGATGGCCGCAATCGACAACAACAGCGACACCGTGACCGCAGCCAGCATCTTCCACGGGTGAACGGTTACCGGCACAGGCCGCAGCATGGCGGCGAATCCGGCGTACTGCATGCTGGCAATGCCCAGTGTCACGAGCACGCCGCACACCACGATGTCGCGTGTTTGCACCTGCCCGCGTGTCAGCAGGCGCAGCAGCGCCCAGGTCGACAGCAGTGCGGGCAACAAAGCCAAGGCAATGTATTGCCAGTGATAAGCCACCGGATAGGGCCAACGTATGGCTTCCAGGCTGATGAAGTACATGGACCAGATGCCCAACGCCAGGGCGATGGCGCCGCTGCCGATGGCCGTGCGTCGCGCGAAGGGGCGTTGTGTCCACCGGCCGTGGCTGGCCACCTGCAAAGCCATGGTGCAGGCCAACACCGACATCAGGATGGATAAACCGACAAGCCAGGGCTGGCGTTCGCTATAGGCCAGCAGAGACACCGGACCGGCGGACTGGGTGAGCGCAGTTAGTGCTTCCATAACGTATTGTTTTCATGCTGAATTAACTAATTAGTTGAGCACGTTACAGCAATTATTGACATGTTGTATACATATCAGGCGACGTTAAATTTGCACTATTTACGTTTTTTTATCTTTTTTTGTAGGATCAACGAGGCATGCAAGACACAAAGCTGCGCACAGTGCCCTTGACCGGCACGGGCTGACGCCCGGCAAAAGTGACAGGTTGAGCGTGTTATGGCGCAAGCGTCTGCGGCCGCGCGCCGGCTACAGCGTGGCGATGGCTTCGCGCAGCGCGTCTGCGGTGAGCAATTCGGACAACACCACCGGGGCCTGCCCGGGTTTCACCAGCACATACACCGGCACGCCGCTGCGGCCCAGCTCGGCCAGGGCGGCGGTGATGGCGGGGTCGCGGCGCGTCCAGTCGGCGCGCAGCAGCATCACCTGCTTGGCTTGCAGGTCGGCCAGCACACTGGCGTCGGACAGGGCGGTGAGCTTGTTGTACTGGCAGGTGACACACCAGGCGGCGGTGAAGTCCACCATCACCGGGCGCCCCTGGGCGTGGGCCTGCTGCACCTTCTCGCGCGACCAGGGCTGCCACAGGCTGTCGGCGCGGGCAACGTGGCTGGAGGCCGGCTCGGTGTTGACAAGATTTTGGCCTATGGCGCCCGCCAGCAATGCCAGAGAAGCTATCGATAAGGTAGCAAAAAGAGGCCGTGCCCAACCGCTGAGCGAAAACGTCCACAACACGGCGCTGACGCCCAGCAACAGCGCCAGCAAAGTGGCGGCACCGTTGATGCCGGTTTGCTGCCCTATCACCCACACCAGCCACACCACGGTGGCCAGCATGGGAAACGCCATGAAGCGGCGCAACTGCTCCATCCACAAGCCCGGCCGTGGCAGCCAACGCGCCATGCCGGGTGTGAAGCTGGCCAACAGATACGGCAAGGCCATGCCCAGGCCCAGCGTGGCAAAAATCAACAATGCCTGCGCGGCTGGCAAGCCCACCGCCAAACCGAGTGAGGCTCCCATGAAGGGGGCGGTGCAGGGCGAGGCAATGGCCACAGCCAGAATGCCGGACAAAAAGTCGTTCCATCCGCTGTGGCGCAACTGCACACTTGCCACCCGGCTGGGCAATAGATTGCCGACGTTGAGCAGGCCGGCCAGATTCAGGCCGATCAGCGTAAACAGCAAGGCCAAGCCCGCGACCATCAATGGCGACTGCAGTTGGAAACCCCAGCCCAGTTGGGCGCCTGCCGCGCGCAGGCCCAGCATCACGCCGCCCAAAGCCAGGAACGACACCACCACGCCGATCGCATACGCCAGCCCACCCAGGCGCAGCGCCTGCCTGTCCTGGTTGTGGCGCGCAAAACCCACGAGTTTCAAGGCCAGCACCGGAAACACACACGGCATGAGGTTGAGGATCAGTCCCCCCAGCAGGGCGCCGAGCAAGGCCGCGGCCAAGGTGACGCCGGAAGCGGGTGTCAGTGTGCTGGGCGGTGGCGCATTGGCCGCCAAAGCGGCCTGCAATGCCGGTGTGATGGCCGCCGGGGCGGCGACCGGGGGCCAGGACGTGGTGACTTCGGCCACGGTGCGAAAGCCTTGCCGCGCGGCGTCGCCTGTGCCGACGGTGGCCAGCACCATAGGCATCTGTTCGGGGCTGTTGCTGCGGTGCGCCGACAGCGGCACGCGCGCGCTCCACACCGCGCCCTGCCAGTCTTGCTGGATTTCAGCGGCGGTATGGATGACCTCGGGTGTTTCCGGGTAGAGCGTCAGCGTTTGGCCCCGCAAGGCTTTTGGCAGGCCGGTGACGCGCACTTCGAGTTGCTCGCCGTTGACGGCGGCCGTGCTGCTGCCCGCGGGCAAGGCCTGGGGTTGTGCAGCCTGGGCGGCCAGAAAGCCGGAGCTGTTGAGCGCGGTCGAGCCACGCACCGGCAGCTTCAGCGCAAACTCGCCTTCTTCGGGAATACATTCCTTGCGGCACACCAGCCAGGCGGCCTTGAGCCGAATCTCGACCTCGCTGCCAAGCAGCGGCGGCTTGAAGGCCGAGCTGATTTCCAGCGGCACGGGCAGCAGCACCGTGCCTTCATAACCGTAGTTGGCCAGTGTGCCGATGGGGATTTTGCGCGGCAGCGGCCAGGCGATTTCGCCCGCCTGAATGCCAGCGGGCAGGGTCCACTGCAGCTCGGTGGGCAGGCCAGAGTCGCCGGAGTTCTTCCAGTAGGTGTGCCACTCGGGTGCGTGTTGCAGCTGCAGGCCGACCCAAACCGTGGCACCGGGGCTGATGCCGTCCGGGGCATAGGCCATCAGCTCGGCTTGCACATGTGCTGTGCTGAGGGTGCTGGCGGCACTGCCGCTGGGCTTTAAGGCATTTTGCGCGTTTGCGCTGATTCCAGCTGCGCAAGCAGCTGCAAAAAGAATAGCGAGTAAAAAGGTCTTGAGAGAAGTGAGGCGGCGCATTGCGTGTTCGGAGTGGGGCGGCGCTGCCTTAGTTCCTAATGTTCTTGAAGAGCCGGGCTCAGGCTTCAAGCGGCGCAGCAAAGCCTAGTACAACACGCCGCGTGGTGGCCGATTTTTTTTCGATCTTGGTGGCGACGATGGCGCCGATCTCTGCCGTGTTGGCCACATGTGTGCCACCGCATGGCTGGAAGTCGATCAGACCCGCCCCGTCGTCGCCACCCACACGGATGGTGCGGATGTGGCCCGAGCCGCGTGGCGGCTGCACCGACATGCTTTTCACCAGGCTGGGGTTGGCATCCAGCTCGGCATCGCTGATTTCGCCCACCGTCACCGCGTGGCCCGCAGCCACCAGCGCGGCAATGCCGGCGCTGAGTGCTTCTTTGTCCAGCGGGTCGGTCATGTTGAAGTCTATGCGTGCGTATTCGGGGGTGATAGAGCAACCGTTCACCAACTGCGGCACCAGGTGGCACAGCAGGTGGGTGGTGGTGTGAAAACGCATCAGCTTGTGGCGGCGCTGCCAGTCGATGCGCGCCGTCACACGGTCACCCACACGCAGCGTGGCGAGTTCGTCCGCCTGTTCGGGGCTGGGCACGTGCACGATGGATTGGTTCGGCTGGCCGTCGGCGTCGCGGCCCTTGCGCGTGTCCACCACCGTCAGGCTCACGCCATGGGCCAGTTGCAGCATGCCGGTGTCGCCGGCTTGGCCGCCACCCAGGGGGTAGAACACGGTTTGGTCGAGAACAATGCCCTGTTCGGTGATGGCGATGATCTGTGCCTCGCATTCGGTGCGGTAGGCGTCTTGGCGAAACAGGTCAATGGTCATGTGCAAAACAGCTGGGGAAAACCCCGCTATTTTGCCTGTGTCGCGCAGCGGACTTGTTTTAACCAATGACAAGCCCCTAGCCCCAGGCTTTAAGCCAGCGCGCCAGCGAGCGGTAACCCGCCGGCGCCTTGCTGTGTTGACCACGCCGGTAAGCGCTTGAACAGTGAAAGAAGTATCCGCCAAACGCCACCAAAGACTTTTCTGTAGTTTTCTAGAAATGCTACGAATGTAGAAAAATATTTGGCAGCAGAAAAAATTTAAGAATAATCGTCTGCATGGATAAAACAGACAGAAAAATCCTTCGGGTATTACAAGGCGACGCCCGTGCCAGCATGCACGACATCAGCCAGGCCGTGGGGCTGAGTGCCTCGCCCTGCTGGGAGCGTATCAAGCGTATGGAGCAAGCGGGTGTGATCGAGGGCTACACCGTGCGCCTCAACGCTGCGGCGCTGGACCTGGGTGAAACTGTGCTGGTGCAGGTGACGCTGGACAGCCACTCGGACAACACGCTGGAGAAGTTTGGCGAAACCCTGGCGACCATTCCCGAGGTGATTGAGGCCTACCTGGTCTCAGGCGACTACGACTATCTGCTGCGTGTAGCCGTGCGCGACACCAAGGACTACGAGCGCCTGCTGCGCGAGAAGCTCTACAAGATCAAAGGCATTCGGCACAGCAAATCAAGCATCGTGCTGCGCACGTTGAAGAAGGCCGATCTGCCTTTGCTGTCGTAAGAAGCGGCGCCCGCCACGGGCGGACGGGCGCGCTAGTTCAGTCGTGTTTGATGGAAATGGTCTTCAAGACGGTGAAGCCGTACAAAGCTTCAAAGCCTTTTTCGCGACCGTAGCCGCTGGCCTTCACACCGCCAAAGGGCAATTCAATGCCGCCGCCCGCGCCGTAGTTGTTGATGAACACCTGGCCCGAGCGCACCTTGCGCGCCATGCGCATCTGGCGGCCACCGTCGCGTGTCCACACGCTGGCCACCAATCCGTAGTCGGTGCTGTTGGCCAGGCGGGCGGCGTCAAGCTCGTCGTCGAACGGCATGGCCGCAATCACCGGGCCAAACACTTCTTCTTGCGCCAGGCGGTGCTGGGCTGGCACGTCGCGCACCAGCGTGGGCGCCTGGTAGAAGCCGCTGGCCGGCGCTTCGGCCACGATCTGGCCCTGGGCTGCAATGCCTAGGCCGTCGCGTCGCACTTCGTCCAGGAAACCGCTCACGCGTTGCAATTGGGTGTGGCGAATCAGCGGGCCGCAATCCAGGTCCATTTGTGATGGGCCGACACGCAGCTTGGCGAACGCCTGGCCGAGTTTTTCCACCACCGCTTCATAGGCGCTGCGCTCCACCAGCAGGCGGCTGCCGGCCGAGCAGGTCTGCCCGGCGTTCTGCACGATGGCGTTGACCACCACGGGCAGCATGGCGTCGAAGTCGGCATCGGCAAACACGATCTGCGGCGACTTGCCACCGAGTTCCAGCGTCACCGGCGTGTGGTTCTCGGCGGCGGCGCGCACCACCACCTTGCCAATCGCGGGCGAGCCGGTGAACGAGATGTGGTCTATGCCGGGGTGCTTCACCAACGCATCGCCCACTTCGTGGCCGTAGCCGGTGACGATGTTCAGCGCGCCCGGCGGAAAACCCACCTCGGCGGCCAACTCGGCCACGCGCAGCAGCGACAGGCAGGCGTCTTCTGCCGGCTTCACCACACAGGCATTGCCGGCCGCCAGGGCGCCGCCCACGCTGCGGCCAAAAATCTGCAGCGGGTAGTTCCACGGAATGATGTGCCCGGTCACGCCATGTGGCTCGCGGATGCTGAGCACGGTGTAGCCGTTCTGGTAGGGAATGGTGTAGCCGTGCAGCTTGTCGGCCGCACCGGCATAGAACTCGAAGTAGCGCGATACGGCGCTGGCGTCGGCACGCGCCTGCTTCAGCGGCTTGCCGCAGTCGCGCGCTTCGAGTTGCGCCAGTTCTTCCACGTGGTCCTGCATCTTCAGCGCCAGCTTGTGCAGCAGGCGGCCGCGCTCGGCGGCGGTGAGGCGGCCCCAATCACCTTCGTAGGCGCTGCGCGCGGCGGCAATCGCCTGGTCGATGTCGGCGCTATTGCCGCGCGCCAGCGCGTCGAAGGTCTCGCCGGTAGATGGGTCGATGACGGGAATACTTTCGCCCGATGCCGGCGGCACCCAGCGGTTGGCGATGAAATGTTGCTTCACGGGGGTCTCCTAATGACTTAGAACGTGTTTACGCTCTCCGAGAGGGCCCTCGGAGAGCGTAAACACGTTCTAAGAGCATCTTAGAAGTGGCGGCGCAAAGTTGTCAACATGGTTTACTAATGTGTGCGCCAACTAGTGCTTGCAGGGCATTGTTCAACTTGAAAGCGACAGAATCTGTCATTTCAAATGATGACTTTCCGGCTGGCCAAGCTGAAAATCAAGCGCCATGCGCAGCAAATCGCCATCTTCCAAAGAGCCAGCCAACGCCGCCACGGCAGAAGCCATGGCGCACGCCTTGACCGACCTGGGCGTGGAGCCGGTACGCCATGAACGTTTTGCCGAGCGTGTGTACGACAGCCTGTTCCACTCCATCATGACCGGCAAACTCGCCCCCGAGGCGCGGCTGCCGTCCGAGCTGGAACTGGCGGCGTTGTTCGACGTCTCGCGCCCGGTGGTGCGGCAGGCGTTGGACCGCTTGCGTGGTGACCGTCTGGTGGAGTCGCGCCGTGGCTCCGGCACCTACGTCACGGCCACGCCTGGCGCATTGGCTGCCGCGCCGCCAGAGCGCTCTGCCGCCGACATGAGCCACATCCTCTACGGCCTGGAACTGCGGCTGGTGGTGGAACCCGAATGCGCCTACTTTGCCGCGCTGCGCCGCAAGCCACACGATCTGGAGCGTATGGCCGCCATGCTGGACGGCTTTGAAGCTGCGGCCCAGCGGGGTGACGTGGCGCACCACTTCGACTACGGCTTTCACGAGGCCGTGGCGCAAGCCTCTGCGAATCCACGCCTGGCGCAGGTGCTGAAAACGCTGGAATACGATGTCAGCCACGCCGTCAACCTGTGGCGCCACCTGGCCCACATGAAACCTTGGCGCCGCACACAAGACGCGCTGGATGAACACCGCGCCATCTTTGATCTCATCAAAGCCCAGGACGGCGAGGGCGCAAGACGGGCCATGCGTGGCCACATCGAGAACGCACGTGTGCGCATGCTGGAGCTGGAGCCGCGGATTTAGCGTGGTTGCTGGCTTGGCGCTTGGTTTCGTCGGCGCTGGCGCATCGGTTCGGGTGGGCGTCAGGGGTCAGGGCTTGCGTGTTAAATGGATACCGGCGCGGTCCAGGGCCTGCTCGACGTTGAAGGCCGTGCGGGCCGTCCCGAGCGCCTCTCCCAACGGCGACCTCTTCACCATCTTCCACACACTGGGATTGAGGCCGACCAGCCAGACATTCACGCCCAGTTCGCGTTGCCGCTGCTCGGCCTCGGTCAGAACCTTCAGCGCCGTGTACTCCAGGTCGAAAACCCTGCTCAGGTCGAGTATCACCACCTTGGGCCAGGCTTCGTCTACCAGCGCCTCTATCTTCTGGCGTACCCGCTCGGCATTGGCGAAGAAGATTCTTCCTTCTGGGCGCACGATGAGCACACCAACGAAGAACTCGTCTTCACGGTGTGCGGCCGAGCGCGGCCGGAAGATGTTGCTGCCGGGTTTGCGCCCCAGCGCATGCACGGGGGGATCAGACACCTGATAGGCGAGTGCCAGCAAAGACACAATAATCGCCACCACAATCCCTTGCAGGGTTCCGATCACCATCACCCCAATGAGCGCTACCAGCGCCCACAAAAACTCGGTATTGCGTACACGCGCGATCGCCCTGAACTCCTTGGGATCAATAAGGCCCACGGAGTAGACGATCACAATCGCCGCCAAGCTGGCGTTGGGCAGCAGGCCTATCAGCGGCGCCAGCAGCAGCAGCGTGGCCAAGGCAATGCCTGCGGTGATGAGCCCGGCCAATTGCGAGCGTGCGCCCGCGAGGCGATTGACCGCCGTTTGTGAGGTACCGCCACCGGCCGGCATGGCCCCGAACCAGGCGCCGCCCAGGTTGGCCAGTCCGGTCGCGAGCAACTCTCTATTGGGTTGAGGCAGCGATTCTCCCAAGCGAGAAAACGCGCGTCCGGCCGCTATCGATTCGGTGAAGCTCATCAACGCAATACCGGTGGCCGCCGGCCATAGCGCCTCGATCAAATGCCAATTCGGCAAGCTGACGGACGGCAGGCCTGTAGGCACCTGGCCCACGGTGCTGACGCCCAATTTTTCGAGCCCGAACAGCCACAGCGCCCCCACGCCCAGCGCCACAGCGACCAGTGGCGCTGGCGCTCGCGGCCAAAAGTGTTCGCTGCTCAAAAGTATCAGGATGGTGATGCCTCCGAGGGCTGCGGTCAGCCATGAGGCATGGGGAATGCTGGCGACCGTTGCTGCCAGGTTGTGAAAGAACGAAGCTTTCTCTATGTGTGTCCCTATGAGTTTAGGAATCTGGTCGAGCACGATCACAATGCCTATGCCGGCCTTGAAGCCGACCAAGACCGGCTCCGAGATGAAGTTGGCAACAAAGCCCAGCCGCAACGCGCCTGCGAGCATCAGAATCACGCCCACCAGCAAGGCCAGGGTTGCAGCGGCCGCGAGCAGGGCGGCCTGGTCGCCGGTCGCTGCCATAGGCTGCAGCGCCGCACCCGTGAGGATTGCCAAAGTGGTGGTGGTGCTCACGCTCAGGGGTCTAGAGCTGCCAAGCACGGCGTAAATGGCCGCAGGCACCAAGGCGGTGTAGAGGCCTGCCTCGACGGGTAGCCCGGCAACGGTGGCATACGCAAGCGACTTGGGAATCACGACTGCCGATGCCGTCAGTCCGGCGATCACATCGGAAGACAGCCACTTGCGCTCGTAAGAGTGCAGCCAGTCAAAAGCCAGGCGTGCCATGGGCTAGCCCAAATCCAGGCTGACGAGACGCAAGCTGCGGTCGCCGGGGCAGACCGTATCGACGAAGCCGAGACGTGAGGCAAGTTGGCGCATGCCGTGGTTGTCGGGCAGTACATAACCTTCCATGCGTTGCAAGCCTTGGGCGCGCGCCAGCGAAATCAGGGCCTCCATCAGCTGGCGCGCCAAGCCCAGGCCTTGCCAGTTGTCCGCCACCGTGACGGCGAACTCGCAGCTCGGTGAGTCGGGCTTATAGGCATAACGCGCGCCGCCTACGATATCGGCGTTGACTCCTTCACCGTCGACGGCAACGATGGCCACGCTCTGATCGGGCTGCACCTGGGTGGCGGCATCGAGCAGGCTAGGCGACAACTCGCGCAGCGGCGAAAAGAATCGCGTGTAACGCGAGCGTGGTGACAGGCGCGCGAAGGCGTCCTCGAAGCCACTGCGATCAGCGGCCTGGACGTAACGAATCGTCGCACTGCGTCCCCCGCGCAGCGACACCACATGTTCGCGGGGCTGAGAGGGGGTAGAACAATCGTTCACCGCAAGGCTCCTGACTTCACCCCGGGTCAGTACCTTTGCTGGATCACGCGGAACGGATAGTCCGGTTCCTTGTAGTCACCCGGCTTTTGCCGCTTGGGCAAAACGATCTTCTCGCGCTCCACTTCTTCGTAGGGGATGCGCATGAGGATATCGGAGATGATGTTGAGCCGCGCCCGGCGCTTGTCGTTGGAGTCGGCCACCAGCCACGGCGCGTACTCGGTGTCGGTGGCCTTGAGCATGTCGTCGCGCGCGCGCGAGTAGTCGTACCAGCGGCTGTAGGACAGCAGGTCCATGGGCGAAAGCTTCCAGAGCTTTCGTTTGTCGTCGATGCGCTGTTCAAGTCTGCGGGTCTGCTCTTCTGCGCTGACCTCCAGCCAGTATTTGAGCAAGGTGATGCCGGAGGCGACGATGGCGCGTTCGGTCAAAGGCGCTCCAGGCCTGAGGAAACTCTTGACCTGTTCCTCGGTGCAAAAACCCATCACCCGCTCAACCCCGGCGCGGTTGTACCAACTGCGATCGAAAATCACAATTTCACCCATGGCCGGCATGTGGCGCAGGTAGCGCTGCATGTACATCTGGCCTTTTTCCCGGTCGGTAGGAGCCGGCAGCGCGACCACTCTGAAGACCCGTGGGCTTACGCGCTCGGTGAGCGCCTTAATCGTGCCGCCCTTGCCAGCACCATCGCGCCCTTCGAACACGATGCAAATCTTGGCCCCAGTTTTCTGCACCCAACCCTGAAGCTTGACCAGCTCGACATGGAGCTTGTAAAGCTCTGCTTCATACTCCTTTTTGCTGAGCTTTGGCAGTTGTGCGCTGCCTTCGGCCTCGGCTTGCGGCTGCTGCTTCTTCTTGCCTTGCGCCATAAAACGTCCTCCGTGGTGCTATACCTGTTGCCATCAAGAGTTGTCGAGTCGGTCGGTGGCTGCGAGGTCAAGGTGCTGTGGTCTTGCTCCAGGATGCATCAGGATTAAAGAGCGTCATGGCGCGCGCGGTTGCGTCCGAGCGCGGCCCTAGGTCGCGTTGGTACAAGGCGCCGTCGTGGCTGATCATGAAGCTCATGACGCCGCTCTCGCCGTACTCTATGGGCCAGGCGATCAGCGCAAAGCCCGCCCGCATGCGTCCACCAATGATGTAGTTGTAGGCTCCGCCGGGTGCGTTCTCACCTTGCGCAGTGAGAATCTTGAAGTAGTAGCCGTGGTATCCCTGTCCAGCCCGTTGGCCACCGTACATCGGGCCTAGCGGACTGCTGCCGATGCCGGTCGAGTCATCCCAGTAGAGTCCGTCGTGCCGCCCCGGCGTACTCATGATCTTCTGGGCGTAGTGCAGTACCCCAGTGCCGTCGCGGTCACGCTGTGCATATTCCAGTTGGGCATCGAAATAGGCGAGCACCGCCTGGATGGCCGAAAGTTCATTGCGGCCGATCCGGCGCGTGCGCATCACATCGGCACCTATCGTCGGGTCGAAGCGCCAACCGGCAGCATGTTTGACGATAGGAATGGGCAGGGTCCAGTTGCCCTCGCCCACGGCGAGCAAGACCCTGTTTTCGGATTCAGTGATCAAGCTGTGCTGCTTGTTCCACGCGGCCAGAAAAGTGGCGATGTCGTCCTGGGCGATTTCATCCTTGGGAACAAAGCGCTTCCACTGTCCGCCCAGCACGTTTCGAATGGCTGCAGAGTCGTTGGCTGCGATGGCCTTATGGAATGCCTCGGAAGCAGCTTCCGCAGTTGGGAACACCTGCTGTGCATGTGTGGCAACACCCGTGAGCGCAGTCACTCCGACCACGAGTGCTGCCAGAAAAGTCTTCAAATGAGTAGTAAAACGCTGCATCATTAGCCCCCTGCTACCGACGTCCGCCGCGGGCGCCACCACCACCGCCAGACATTCGGCCACCACCACCGGAGTGCTGGCCCATAGACTGCCGGCTCGAGTTGCCGCGGTTGTATTGCTGCGGAAGTTGTCCACCGTCTCGCCCGGCTCCGCGGAACGCGTTGTCGGCATTGCCTCCAGCGCGGCTGTTGTTGTGAGCGGCTCTGCCCTGGTCACGCATGCCAGCGGTGTCGCGCTGGTTGGTACTGGGCCGGCCCTGCGCGGCGGCCTGAGCGCGTTCTCGCGTGCCCGCGTCATTTTGCAAACGTTCACGGCCTTGTCCGGGGTCCATGTCACGCTGTCGCAAGGTTTCTTGCGCTTGCTGGCGTTGGGCCTGGGTTGCCGCCGAATCCCGGCCTCGGAAATCGCCGCGCTGTTCGGCACCGGGCACTTGGCGGCCAAATTGTTGCTGGCTGCGGCTGTCGCGATAGGGCACACCGCGTCGATTGGCCGCATTGTGCTGAAAGCCGGTCTGGCCAGCCGCCCGTGTGTTGCGGGTATTGATGTTGTTGAAACGGTTGACGTCGATATTCACGTCGCCACCGCCCCAGTTGCAGCCGCCCCATAACGAAGCCACTGCTGCCACACCAATGCCGAACGCAATCCCTGAGGCCAGCGCTGCACCGGGGTAGTAGCCGGGGTAGTAGGCCGCAGGCGGGTAGTAATAAAAGGGCGGGTAAGCCGGGTAGGGCCAGGTGCCGTAGACGACGGTTGGGTTGTAAGTCGGCACGTAGACCATTTGAGGATTGGCGGGTTCTATGGTGATCACGCTTTGCTGCGTGGTCTGCTCCTGTCGAACCTCCACCGTTTGCTGTTCGGTTGTCTTGAGTTGGCCGTTCTCCCTGGCCTTGGCACGCAGCCGCTGGGCCGAATCCAGCACGTCCTTCGAAGAAGCAAGAAAGGCATCGCCAAGATTCTGTACCCAGTCGGGTTTGTCTCCCATGGTCTGGATGACTTGCGGAAACGCGACCAGCGACTTGACGCTTGGATCCCACGGCTGGGCATCCACCGCTTTCACTGCAGCATCTCCGGACTGTGTCGAGTTGGCCTTGGACCATCGCGCCGCGTCGGCCACGTCGGCCGGGTAGGTAGAGGCCATCAACACTTGAGAGAGCAGCGAATCGGGGTACAGCGCGATGGGCGCCATCATCTGGTCGATCTGCGCCACGCTGAAACTGCTGCCCGCCACCGGAGCCTGCGACGTCGGCGGCGCCGACGCCGCAGGCGGGGCGGGTGAGCGCGTATTCGTCGTGGTGGTGGTTGTGGTGGTCGTGACTGGCACCGGTATGCCAGGTTGTGCCGTGACGGCCACAGGGTAGTAGCAGCCTGCGAGAAGAGCGCCCATCACGATGGAGGCGACAGGCGTCAACACATATGTTTTTGCGTTTAATTTCATCTTGGGCGAGCGGCACTAAATGCCGAACATCCTCCGATCAAATGGTGGCAGTTTACGAGTGATGCCGTTGGTTGTCACCCAAGCTTCCCCAACGGGAAACCGCACTTTCACCTGGGGGCAGAGTCCGGTGCAGGAACACAAAAATGTCATCGAGTACACAGCATACTCATTGTGTGTATGCATTGATACATGATCTTTCACTACATGTCGTCAGACAGCGCAAATGGAGACGGCCGTCAGTGAAACACCACAGCCATTGCGGGTTACGCCATTTCCGCCAGCAGAGGGGTAGCGTTGATTCATATTCCAATGGCATGATCATTGCAATGGGCCTGTAAGGTCTGCTGAAATTGACTGATAGGGCAGTTCCCAATCAAGAGATTTGCCCCCCATGTTTGCATCGACGACGCGCGGAGGTCTTCTTATGAAAGCAGCGGAGCGGCTTGAGCGTAGCCAACGTGTCAACAAAAGTGTTGCGGCGGTTTTTCAGAAGCGCATGCAAGTGGCGAAAGACAAGTTCGCCGCTCGCCTGAAGCAAGGCAGTCTTGCGGGCACCCCGGAAGAGACGCGGGCCCAGCTGGCAGCAGTCTTGGACCCGGCCAACTGGCAGGCATACGGTATCGACGCAGTGCAGCGCGGCATCCTGTTCTGGGAAACCTTGCGGCAGCGCGGCAGCAACTATCTTGAGCACAATGCAGAGGGGTTGAAGCCCGTGCTGCATTTCGAGTACCAGACGGTGCTGGATGGCCGGTCGTTCGAACGGCCGGTGAACTACGCGCTGCTGTGTATTACGCCGCCCGCAGGCGTGAAGGTCGACCCCAAGCTGCGTCCCTACATCATCATCGATCCGCGTGCCGGCCATGGCCCAGGCATAGGCGGGTTCAAGGACGATTCCCAGGTCGGTGTGGCGCTGCGTGCGGGCCATCCGGTTTACTTCGTGATCTTCTACCGCGAGCCCGAGCCGGGCCAGACTTTGCTGGATGTCTGCCGGGCTGAGCAGTTATTCGTCAAAAAGGTGCGCGAGCTTCATCCGCGCAGCGCCAAACCGGCCATCATCGGCAACTGCCAAGGCGGCTGGGCTGCGATGATGCTGGCCGCTTCGGACCCCGAGGATACGGGCCCCATCGTCATCAACGGTGCGCCAATGTCTTACTGGGGCGGTGCCTGGACCGAGGGTGAAGGCGACAACCCCATGCGTTATGCCGGCGGCATGATGGGCGGCTCCTGGATGGCGTCATTTGCGGCCGATCTGGGCGCGGGCAAGTTTGACGGTGCGCACCTGGTGCAGAACTTCGAGAAGCTGAATCCGGCAAACGCTTTGTGGGACAAGTACTACCACCTCTACGACAGGGCCGATACCGAGCCACCGCGTTTTCTGGAATTCGAGCGTTGGTGGGGTGGCTACTACCTGATGAACGCGGAGGAGATCGAGTGGATCACCCGCAACCTGTTCGTCGGCAACAAGGTGTGGCAAGACCAGGGCTTCGATCTGCGGGAGATTCGTGCGCCCATCGTGTTGTTCGCCTCGATGGGCGACAACATCACACCGCCGCAGCAGGCCTTCAATTGGGTCGCCGACGTGTACACCAGCAGTGCTGAAATCAAGGCCAGGGGGCAGGTCATTGTCGGGCTGCTGCACGAGGACGTCGGGCATCTGGGCATTTTTGTGTCCGGCAAGGTCGCCAAAAAGGAACACGCAACGATTGTCGATGTGCTGCAGTCCATAGAGGGACTCGCGCCGGGCCTGTATGGCATGGAGATCACCGACAAGACGGGCAGCGACGGCAAGCCCGACTATGAGGTTGAGTTCCGGGAGCTGCGCTTGGAAGATATTGCGCAGCGGCTCAACCGCTTCGAGAGGGCCGACGAAAAAGCATTTGAGGCGGTTGCCCAGGTATCGGATTTAAATCAGAAAGCTTATGAGCGTTTTGGCCGCCCTCTGGTGCAGGCCATGTCGAGCGAAAAGACCGCCGAAGCGCTGCGCCAACTTCATCCGCTGCGTGTGCAGAACTGGGCCGTTTCGAATGCGAATCCCTGGTTGTCCTGGTTGGCGCCCGCGGCCGAGGCGGTCAAGGCGGACCGGCATGCCTTGGCGGGAGAGCACCCGCTGCGTCAGGCAGAACACGTCGGAGCCGAGTGGATCAGCGCTTCACTCGACTATTACCGCGCGCTGCGCGACGCCATGACCGAAGCCGGCTTCTTCTCTGTCTATGCCAACATTGCCGCGCCGGCAGAAGAACCCAGCGCGCCGACCGAGGCTGAAGTCCCTGGCCAGGTTCCCGCACAGGAGCTGCAATACGTACTCGACGCTGTGGGCAAGGGCGGCTACGTGGAGGCGCTGGCGCGTGCATCTTTCCTGCTGAAAAAACAAGGCCAGCCCTTGCCTTTGTCGAGAATGGAATTGCGCAAGGAACTGGTGGCGGAGTACGCGGATGAGCTACCGGATTTGTCAGCGCACGAATGGCGGCGCCTGCGCGGACAACAGGAAATCATCGCGCGGTATGCGCCCGAGCAAGCCGTGCAGACCTTGCCGCAACTGCTGCAGAACGCGGCCGAGCGCAAACGCTTCACGACGTTGCTTAAAAAGCTCATCTCCGATCCGCGCGTGCAGGATGGCGGGGCGAGTCCTGAACAGCTGGACATGTTGGCGCAGATCCAAAGCCTGCTGCGTCCCGCTACGGCGCGCACTCGTGTCCCTGCTCGTGCCGCCGCCGCCGCTCCCGCCAAGACCGTTAAACCCAGCCGCGCAAAAACGACCCGCAGCCGATGACACGTTAAAGGAGGACCACACGATGGATGCCAAGCATGCCAAATATCAGCGCCTCATTGATTTCTGCAAAGACCTCCCGCCCACGCCAACGGCGGTTGTACATCCATGCGATCAGAGCGCATTGGAAGGTGCGGTGCAAGCGCGGCAAATCGGCTTGATTGAACCTATCCTGGTGGGCCCTAGCCAGCGCATCCAATCGGTTGCTGCCGCTCTAGGGATTGATCTTGGCACCATTGAGATCGTGGACGCTCCGCATAGCCATGCCTCCGCCACCGTGGCGGTGGAGCTGGTGCGCGCCGGGCGGGCCGAGGCCTTGATGAAGGGGAGCCTGCATACCGACGAGATGATGGCCGCCGTTGTCAAGCGCGACACCGGTCTACGCACCGCGCGGCGCGTGAGTCACTGTTTTGTGATGGATGTCCCCGAACATGAGCAAGTGTTGATCATCAGCGACGCGGCGATCAATATTGCGCCAACCCTGGCCGAGAAGGCCGACATTCTGCAAAACGCAATTGATCTTGCCCACGCCATGCATTTTTCGGAGGTTCGCGTGGCCATACTGTCGGCGATGGAAACCGTCAACCCGCAGGTGCCTTCCACCATCGAGGCTGCGGCCCTTTGCAAGATGGTTGACCGCCAGCAGATCACGGGCGCGATCGTCGACGGCCCATTGGCGCTGGACAACGCGATCAACCTGGACGCGGCCCAGATCAAGAAGATCAGCTCGCCAGTCGCCGGGCGTGCGAACGTGCTGCTGGTGCCGAATCTGGAGGCCGGCAATATGCTGGCCAAGAGTCTTTCATTCCTGGCTGGCGCTGATGCCGCAGGCATAGTGTTGGGCGCACGTGTGCCCATCATCCTGACCAGCCGCGCCGACTCGGTCACGACCCGGCTGGCGTCCTGCGCCGTGGCTGCGATGGTCGCCAAGGCGCGCCGCGAGAGCGGCCAGACGCTGGGCTGAGCCATGGCCAATTTAATCCTGGTTCTCAATGCTGGATCGTCCAGCATCAAGTTCAGTCTTTTTGACGCCGACGGCACGGGGCTGGACCTGTTCCTGCGCGGCCAGTTCGAGGGCATCTACACCAGCCCCCACTTCACCGTCAAAGATGCGCATGGCACGACGGTCGAACAGAAGGACTGGCCGCAAGGTGACGCCCTGGGTCATGATGGCGCGATTGCTTATCTTGTCGACTTCCTGCAGGCCCACCGTGGTGGACACAAGCTGGTGGCTGCAGGACACCGCGTGGTGCACGGTGGCATTGCCTTCAGCCAAGCCGTGCGGGTGAACGCCGGCTTGGTGGCTGAACTGCAAAAACTCAGCCCATTGGCTCCGCTGCACCAACCGCACAATCTGAAGTCGATAGAGATTGTGGCCAAGCTGCGCCCGGAGTTGATCCAGGTGGCCTGTTTCGACACGGCCTTCCACCGAGCGCAGCCCGAAGTGGCGCAGGCCTTTGCGCTGCCTGCGGCCATCACCGAGCGTGGTGTGCGGCGCTATGGCTTTCACGGGCTGTCCTACGAGTACATCGCCAGCGTGTTGCCGCAGGTTGATCCCAAGGCGGCTGCGGGCCGCACCATTGTTGCGCATCTTGGCAATGGCGCCAGCATGTGTGCGCTGGTCGGTGGGCGCAGTGTGGCCAGCACGATGGGCTTCACCGCTGTAGACGGCCTGCCCATGGGCACACGCAGCGGTAGCTTGGATCCGGGCGTCATCCTCTATTTGCTTGACGAACTGGGGATGGACGCCCGAGCCATCGAGACCTTGCTTTACAAGCAGTCCGGTCTGCTGGGCGTCTCCGGTGTGTCCAGCGACATGCGCGACCTGCTGGCAAGCACTGATACGCGTGCGCGCTTCGCGGTGGAACTGTTTGCCTATCGGATAGGGCGCGAGCTGGGTTCTCTGGCGGCGGCTGCAGGTGGCATAGATGCGCTGGTGTTCACGGCCGGCATAGGCGAGCACGCAGCTGCACTACGCGAACAGGTCTGCCACGCGGCCGCATGGTTGGGCGTGGTGGTGGATCCGGTGGCCAACGCCACGGGCGGGCCAAAAATCAATGCGGCCAGCAGCAAAGTCGCGGTATGGGTGATTCCCACCAATGAGGAACTCATGATCGCGTCCCACACATTCAAAGTTGCCAAAGGAGCTTAGACATGACCAGCACCAGCTCGCCGCCCATATTGCAGGGCCGCAAAGTCCTGATCTGCGGCATTGCCAATGAACACTCCATCGCCTGGGGCTGCGCCAAGGCCTTCCACGAACTGGGCGCCAGGCTGGCGATCACCTATGTCAACGACAAGGGCAAGACCTATGTCGAGCCATTGGCAAAGCAACTGAATGCGGATTTGTTGTTGCCACTGGATGTGGCCAAAGCCGGCGATATGGAGGCGGTGTTTGAGCGTATTGCACAAGAATGGGGTGGGCTGGACGTTTTGGTGCATTCGATTGCCTGGGCGCCTAAGGATGACCTTCAGGGCGGTCTGCTGGATTGCTCTGCTGCGGGGTTCGCCCAGGCCATGGATATCTCCTGTCATTCCTTCATACGTATGGCGCGTCTGGCTACGCCGTTGATGACGGCAGGCGGCACGATGTTCACCATGAGTTATCACGGCGCCAGCAAGGTGGTGCCCAGCTACAACGTGATGGGGCCGGTGAAGGCGGCGCTCGAGTCCTCTGCCCGCTACCTGGCCTATGAGTTAGGGCCGCGTGGTATCCGCGTGCACCCGATTTCGCCCGGGCCGCTGAAGACCCGCGCCGCCTCGGGGCTTAAAGATTTCGATCTGCTGCTCAACGAAGCGGCACAGCGCGCGCCATTGGGCGAACTGGTCGATATCATGGACGTTGGCTTCACCTGCGCCTTTCTTGCGACGCCTTATGCGCGCCGGCTCTCGGGTGAAACGATATACATCGATGGTGGCATGCATATCATGGCCTAGTGTGGTCTGCCGCAAATCACAGCACATGAAAGCCGGCCTCTGGCGTCATGGCCGTGTTGCAAATCCTTGCGGTACCGCCCTGGTAAATTTCTCGAAAAGGAGCGCCTATCATGAGTCGTCTTTTGCTGGGTAATATTGCACCGGGTACCACGGATGATGAGGTCCGGGGGCTTCTTGAAAAATATGGCTTTCCGCTTCCTGACCAAATCGAGCATGCCGAAGGCGACGGGTCGAGACCGGCCATGTTGCTGATCTACGAAGACGTCGATGCCACGACGCTGACCAAGCTGCAGCAGCGCATTCACAACCTGTATTGGAAGCGGCGAAAGTTGAACGCCATGCTGATGAGCGATCGCTTTGCCTGAATTCAGGTTCAGCGGCTGAGCGGGCCGGGAAGAAACCTGTTCACACGACAAGTATCACGCCGGCGAGAAAGCGGAGGGCGGAGGTTTCGCGGCCGGCTTGAGTGGCTGTCGTTGCGGCGCAATCACGCCGCTGCGGCTGCAGCTCGCGTAGCGGTCATGCGTGCAGCATCCAGATCAGGGCCGTACCGCCGATCGAGATGAGGATGTGGCCGAAGGCCACCGTGCCCGAATAGCCAATCACGGCGACCGGGCTGCCGGATCGCTCCTGCACCGCCGCCAGGCCGGCCGTCATCGTCTGCGCACCAGCCAGCGCACCCAGCAGCATCAGTGGATTGAGCTTGAGCACATAGCGCCCGAAATACAGGCCAACAAACAGCGGCACCAAGGTGACCACGATGCCGCCGAGGAAGACCTGCAGGCCTATCTCCTTCACGGCCTGAACGAACACCGGTCCGGCCTTCAGCCCTATCATGGAAACAAAGGCCGCCAGCCCAATGGACTTCATGAACTCGATGGCACCCGGTGGGATATAGGCAAAACCCGGCCGCACCGAGTTGCGCCAGCCCATGGCGATGCCGACCAGCAGCACGGCGACGCTGCTGCCCAGCGCGATATGCAGACCACCAACCGGGAAGGACACCGACACCCCAATCAGCGCACCGACAAAGATGGCCAGGCCCAGGGCTACAAAGTCGGTGCTGGCGCCCGGAAAAGCAATCTTGCCCAGCTCTGTGGCGGCTCGCTTCACAGCCGGTTCCATGCCACACAGCGTCAGCAGATCACCACGCCGCAGCACGGTGCCAGGTGCGACAGGAATGGTCTCGGCACCACGCCGGATGGACTTGAGAAAAATCCCGCGCGCAGCATCGGATTGCTGCCTCAGGTCGGCCAGGGTGCGGCCAGCATGGACTCGGTTGGTGAGCTCGACGTCAAAATTGGCGGAAGGGATATCCAGCAGCTCACGGTCATACTGTTCCTCGGCATGCCGGTCGACCAGCCGCAGCAAGGCCTCGTTGGAGCCGAGCACGGCCAAGATGTCGCCGGCCTGCAGTATGGTGTCGGGGCCTATCTCGATGATGCTCCCGTCCCGCCGAATCCGTTCGATGAACAGGCGCTCGCTGGCCAGCTGCGACTCAGCCTGTGCGACGGTGCGGCCGATCACGGACAAGCCAACATCGATGCGGTAGGCGCGCAACTCAAACATGCGCCAGGCCGAACTGACACCCTCCTCCTCGCGCTCCATGCCCATTTCTTTTTCCAGCTTGCGCGCCTCGGCCTTGAGGTCCAGACGCAACAACCAGGGGCCAAGATAGGCACAGAAAAAAATCACACCGAAGGTGCCGAAGATGTAGGTCAGCGCATCGGCGATCGGTATCTGCGCCACAAGCCTACTCTTCTCTTCATCTGGCAGCGGCAGCGCGCGAATCGCTTCGCTGGCTGTGCCTATCACCGGCGATTCGGTCAGGCCGCCCGACATCATGCCCGCCGCATAGCCCAACTCGAGGTTCAGCAACTTGGCCATGGCAAAACTGGTCAGCAGGCCGGTGACCGGCATCACGATACCCAGCGCGATCCAGCGCCAGCCGCCATCCTGAATGCCGCGGATAAAGCCGGGCCCGGCCGAATAACCGATGCCGAACATGAAGAGCAAGAACAGCAGTTGTTTGGCCGTGTCTGAGACCGGGATATGGAAAAAATAGCCTATCACCAGGCCCGCAATCAGCGAGCCGGTGACGGGACCAAATCCCACGCCCTTGTACTTGAACTTGCCAATCCAGTAGCCCACCCCGATGGCCAGGAAGACGGCGATCTCGGGGGACTTCGTCAGGTACGGGGTCAACCAATCCATGTGGGCGTGCTCCTGGGCTGCCTTGCTTAGAGGGAAGCACGAGCCCAAAGGCTGTCCCCCGGGACCGATACGGCAAAGCGGGTTGCTTAGCCCTTTGTTGCTCCCTTGGCCTGGTCGCGCTGATAGGCCTCGAAGTAGCCGCGCGCTACGGCCCGTACGGCGCGGCCGATCTGCTCGTAGACCTCATCGTCGAGGTTGGCGAATGAGACCCGCGCCGACCAATCGGGCGCTTCGAAACCGCCGCCATTGAGCAGCACGATGCCGTGGTCCTCGGCCAGGCGGAAGACGATATCCAGCGGGTGGATGTTCGCCTTGACCCAGGTCGCGACCTCCTCGCCACCGTACTTGCGCAGCCAGAACTCGAAGTCGATCAGGCCGTAGTAATGGTCGAACAGCGGGTTCGGCTCGATGTCTATGCCCAGGCCCTTGACGGTTGCCCAGGTGCGGCGATGACAGATCTCCATGCAGGCCTTCTGGTAGGCCTTCTCCTCGTCCATCAGCTCGTAGAGCGAGAACAGGCTCATCATCACCTGCTGCGGCAGCGACAGGCCGGCCGTGTGGTTCAGCGCCACGTCACGGCTGTCGGCAACGATGCGATCGATGAACTTGATCTCGCGTGGATGCGGGGTCAGACCGCCATAGCGCTTGTCCAGCTTCGCCAGCGTCGCATCGTCGTGCTTGGCGATCAGCGCATCGAACAGATTGTCTTCATGCACGGCGATCGTGCCCAGGCGCCAGCCGGTGCAGCCGAAATACTTGCTGTAGGAGTAGACGCCTATGGTGTTGTACGGGAAGGCTGCCATCAGCGAGCGGAAGCCGGGCACGAAGGTACCGTAGACGTCGTCGGTCAGCAGAATCAGGTCCGGGCGCTTTTTCAGGATCTCGCCGATCTTGTCGAAGACGCGCTGCTCGATCGCCATCGCCGAGGGGTTGCCGGGGTTGCAGACGAAGAAGGCCTTGATCTTAGGGTCGAGCAGCTTGTCCAGCTCGGCGTCGGTGAACTGGAAGCGCTGCTCCTGCGGTGCATGGATAGGCACGATGTGCAGGTCGTAGTCCTCCAGATGGGGCATCTCAAGATAGGGCGTGAAGATGGGCACGCCCAGCGCGATCGTGTCGCCGGGGTTCAGCAGCCGGTTGGTTTTCAGCGCCTTGAAGATGTAGCACATCGCCGCCGTGCCGCCCTCTACCGCGTAGAGCTGGAACACGCCCGGTGGAGGTTTGTCGCCTAGCATCGCCCAGTTCAGGTACTGGCGCACGATCAGCTCGTTGTGCGCCAGCATGCGGTCGGGCACCGGGTAGTGGTCGCCGATGATAGAGTCAACCAGTTCGTTGACGAACTCGTCCGGCTTGAAGCTGAACTTCTTCACCGCCCAGGGCACCATGCGGGCCAGGAAATCGGTGCCCGGCAGGTCGGAGTGCTTGGCCAGCCAGGCCTCCAGCCGCGCGGCGCAGCCGGGCGCGCGCGGGATGCCGCCAATGCCGGGCGGCAGGTCCATCACGCGGCGTGTCTCGGTGACGGCGAAATGGCCGAGCGTAAAGAAGGCTTCGCGCGCTTCGGTCGCGACCCAGTTCGGGTTGCCGCGGCCGGCGTTCAGATAGGCCAGCGAGGAATGCTTGGCCGCCGAGCTGGCCGCCTCGGCCAGGAAGTTCTTGATCTCGAACGGGCCCAGGGCTTCGTACTTGCGCAATGTCAGTAAATCCATCTCAGGTACTCCTTGTGTTGAAATTCGTCCGGTGATGTGACAGTCAGTCCATCCATCAGCCAGACAGCTTGCTCATCAGCACGACGACGGCCAGGCCCCAGATCGTCAGGAAGGTGTTGCCCACGGCATAGGGCATGCCGTAACCCAGTGCCGGGATATTGCTCTTGGCAGCGTCCTGCACCATGCCCAGGGAGGCCGTGGTCGTGCGTGCGCCGGACACGATGCCCAAGATCAGCGCCGGGTCGAACTTGAAGACGAAGCGCGCCAGAACGACGGCAATGAGGATGGGCACCGAGGTGGCCACCACACCCCACAGGAAGAGGCTGACGCCGAGCTCCTGCAGACCCTTGATGAAGTCCGGTCCGGCATTGATGCCGACGATGGCGATGAAGACGTTCAGGCCGAGGTTGTTCAGTATCCACAGCGCCGGGCCGGGGATCTGGCCGAACACTGGCTTGATCGTGCGGTAGTAGCCGAGGAACAGGCCCGCCAGCAGCGCGCCGCCCGAGGTCGACAGGCTGATCGGCACGCCGCCGACCTTGACACTGAGGACACCGATGAGGCCGCCTATAAAGATACCGGCTGACATGAAGGCGATGTCGGTCGAATCGGTAGGGCGGTCGGCATAACCGAGTGCCTTGGCGGCCGCGTCTACGTGGGCAATACTGCCGCCGACGCGCAGCACGTCGCCGCGCAGGATCTCGGTGCCCGGCAGCAGCGGGATGTCGACCAGGTTGCGGGTGATCTTGGACAGATACACACCGCGCGCCTGCGGCAGGTCCGACAGCTCGGCGATGGTCTTGCCATTGACCTCCTTGCTGGTGACGAAAATGTCGACGACGGTGGCCGGCATGTTCAGCAGTTCGACGTCGTCGATCTCCTCTATCACCGTTTCGACCTTGTTGACCAACAACTCGCGATGGCCGGAGATGGCGACCAAGTCGCCCTCCTGCAGTACTGTGTCGGCCTGGGCGACGATGATCTGATCGCCGCGCTTGATGCGTTCGAAATATACGCGCAGGTCGGTAAAGGTGTCGGCGCAGCGCTTGCCGGCCAGGCCGCTGGCGGCGGTGATCCGGTAGCCGCGCAACTCAACGCCGCGGCGTGCCGACAGGATGCCGGGCTTGGCCGCCGCTTTGCCGCCGCCCAGGCGCTTCTCGTAGTCCTTGCAGGCCTGCTCGAGATCGGCGCCGATCATGAACGGCCCGAGCTTGGCCAGCAAAAGCGCCGAGCCCACGGTGCCGAAGATATAGGTCACCGCATAACCGACAGGAATCGCCGTCAGGTAGCCCTTGACCACATTCGGCTCCAGGCCCATCTTGTTGATCTGGTCGGTGGCCACGCCAATCGAGGCCGAGATCGTCTGCGAGCCGGCGTAGAGGCCAACCGCATAACCAATGTCCAGGCCGGCGAAATAGGCGCAGGCGACCGGCACAAATAGGCAGGCCACCATCACGACGAGAGTGAAGATGATCTGCTTGACCCCGTCCTTACCCAGGCCGGCGAAGAACTGCGGTCCGACCCCATAACCAACGGCGAACAGGAAGAGCAGGAAGAAGGTCGACTTGATCGGTCCGGGGATCGCCAGCCCCAACTGGCCGATTGCGACGCCGGCAATCAGCGTGGCCGTGACGGCGCCGAGATTGAAGCCGAAGAGTTTCTTCGGTCCGAGCCAGAAGCCGAAGGCCAGGGCGGCGAACAGCCCGAGCTCCGGGTAATGCTTGAGGGTATCTACCAACCAGTTCATGGAAAACCTTTCGAGTGGGTCGATGACGCTGATGACGCTTTTTGCTGCCTAAGCGCTCAGGCCGGCCGCTTCTTCTCCAGGATGTCGGCGCGCAGCAGTTGCAGGCCGCGCGCCGCATTGAAGCCGTGGATCTCCTTCACGTCGAGCTTGCGCATGAAGGTGATGATCTCCTCCGAGATCACTTGTCCAGGCACCATGATGGGGAAGCCCGGCGGATAGGGAATGACGAACTTGGCCGAGACCAGCGCCGGACCATTTGCCAGCCGCTCGTCGACGCGTTTGTCGTTGAGGGGCAGGTACTCGCAATTGTCCTCATCGAAGGCCATGTAGTACGCATCGCGCATATGACCTTCACAACTCTTGCTGGCAGGGTCGTCCCGGAAAGCGTCATGGAAGCTGCTGAAGTTGGGCAGATCCGGCACGTCTTCGACCAGATCACGGACACGCGCATCAAAGGTCTTGCGCGCGCTCTCGCCGCCCTCTGCCAAACGGTGATCGATGTCGCGTGAGATGTCTGCCAGCGCCTTGATCAAATGCGCCATGTCGCTGCGTGTATTGTTGATATTGATCTGCACCAGCACACTGTTGCGCGAGGTCTTGTTGATCTGGATGTCATGCTCGCTTGCCAGCAGCGCCTTGAACTGCGTTCCGTCATAACCGGCATTGCCGCAAAGCAGAGTGATGCGACTGGGGTCGAGGAAGAACTCGTCGTCGTTGAGCGCCCGCGCGATGTCTATCGCGGTCTGGTCGGGTGCATTGAAGTCCGCCAGGCCGCTCGCCCGATATTGGGCCGGGATCATCTCCGCCGGGGTGGCGCAGCGGAAGTATTTTGATATCAGCGGATGGTTGTTGACCTGGCTGCGGATCTCGATCGACAGCTGGGTGGCCTTGCCGACCAGCTCGAAACCCTCGAGTTCCACCTGGCGGCGCGCCAGGTCCAGCGAGGCAATGATTTGCAGATTGGGTGAGGTTGAGGTATGGGCATAGAAGGCCTCCTTGAACGGCCCTTCGACCTGCCGCCATTTCTGATCGGAGACTAGCACGATAGAGCCCTGGCGCAAAGCCGACATCGATTTGTGCACCGAATCGGTCTCGTAGACACGCAGGCTTACGGCTTCCGGATCGGGCCACAGCCGTGTGTCCAGCAAGGCCTTGTTGCCCGGATCGATCTCGCCGACTTCGGCCTTGAACTTGGCATATTGCTCTTTGTAGGCTGCGCTGGGCAGCAGTTTGCGCAGCGCCGCAACCGCGCCCATGGCCGTGCGCCGGCGCAGGTAGGGGGAAAAGCGCGCAAAGCCGAACCAAGCTTCGTCCCACAGAAAGACCATGTCGGGCTTGATGGCCAGCACCTCTAACATGGTGCGCTGCACATTGGCCACATGTCCGTCGAAGGTGCAGTTGGTCAGCACCAGCATCTTGGCTTTGTCCAGCCGTCCTTCTGCCTTCAGGGTCAGCAATGCCTCCTTGATAGGGCGTATGCCCAGGCTGCCATACATCGAATACTGCTTCAAGGGAAAAGCGTCGATGTAGAGCGGTTGGGCGCCACACATGACAGCGCCGTAGTGGTGCGACTTGTGGCAGTCGCGGTCAATCAGCACGATATCGCCGGGTGTCAGGATCGCCTGGTGAACGATCTTGTTCGACGTCGAGGTGCCATTGGTGACAAAGAAGGCGCGGTCGCTGCCCAGGGCGCGCGCCGCCATATCCTGCGCTTCTTTGATGTTCCCGGTCGGATCAAGCAGGCTGTCCAGGCCGCCGGTCGTCGCAGAGGATTCAGCCAGAAAGAGGTTGGTGCCATAGAACTCGCCCATGTCGCGAATCCAGTTGGACTTGAAGATCGACTTGCCGCGCGCAACCGGCAGCGCATGGAAGGTTCCGATCGGCCGCGCGGCGTATTTTTTCAGGTTGTCGAAGTAGGGCGTGCGGTACCTATCCTTGATGCCGCCCTGGATCGACAGATGCATTTCAGTCGGTTCCTCCGGTCCGTAAAAGACGCGCCGAACACGCGCCACGGCATCGGAGCCAGCCACCGTCGCGGGATCCCTATCGGTCGTGAGATAGACATCCAACTCGGGCCTTAAATCGTTCAACACACCTGCCAGCGAGGTGCCGAGGTCGCCATCGCGCGCATCACCGGGGAGGAACGGTGCCAACATCTCGCGCAGCACTGGAATATCGTGCTCAGAATCGAATGTGAATCCCTCGGAAATCAATACCGCCTGCAAGTTGTAGTTGAAGTTTGCCGCAAGCACAGCGTCCTCGAAGCTGCCGACCACCACCACCTCGTAGATGAACTCGTCCTCGGTCCGTCGCAGACGCCGGAACATCTCTCTCAGGCTAGACCATTGTTTAGGCGCCATGGGTGAGACGACCAGAACCTCGAAATACGGTCTTCTGGTTTGCGCATGGCTTTGAGCCGGAGGCAGCACGTCGCCGACCACCGTTTCGGTCTCATCGTCGAGAGCCCAGGCGGCCAGGTCTTCGCGATAGGCATTGGTCAGAAGCGCGCTGCTGATGCGTGTCACCATGCGGTGAAACGCCGCCCATTCGCCGCGCTTCAATCGGTCGACGACCTGCTCAAGCAGCGCCGCACCCGGATAGGCATGCAGGTCCTCTATGGGCTGCAGAAGACGCATGCGGTGTTGAATCTCGGACAGTGCACCGGCGTCGGGCCCGCGACCATCGAGTGACTTGGCCAGTCTTGAGAGGACACGCCACTCGTCAACTCTTGCTTCGGATGCAGCGTAATACTGCGACAGCGACTTGGTGGTATCGGAAGCCATGTTTGCACTCATAAATCCTCGCAAGAAATTTAAGGTAAGGTCCGGCGCGCACCAGATCAAACGCAATCAAGTCGATGCGCCGACGCGTTGATGCGTTGTCCCCTGCGCAAGAGCGAGAATTAGTATGCGTTCACACATTAGGGAGGTCAATTTCCCCTTGGGGAAGCACTGATGTGGGGGCCAACCCGGATGGCAAGAGCGTGCTGATATGAAGATTCAGCGGGCTGGCTGAGGTCTTCATCCCGGCCTGTGATGCAGCCGGTGAGGCCTGCAGGCCGCCACGGTTTGTTGACATGGGATGATGGCAGCATGGAGCTTGATGCTGCTGTTCCCTGAAGCCGTGTTCCCGTTGTGCGGCCGGGCCTGTGAGCCCGGGCACACGCTTGCTTGCTGTGCTTACAGGGGAAGGGCTTATGCCAGGCGCTTATGGCGCTTGGCTTCCCGGCAGATCCAGGCCTGCCATCTTCTGCGCCAGAAAGTCCACCAAGGCCCGCACGCGTGCCGGTAAAAAACGTCCGCTGGGCAAAACCGCATGCACTGGCATGGCAATGCCTTGCCAGTCCTGCAGCAAGTGCACCAGTGCACCGCTTTGAACGTGGGCGCGTACGTCGAGTTCGCTTTTGCAGACGATGCCGTGGCCGGCCAGCGCCCAGCGGTGGGCGATTTCGGCGTCGTCGGCGCTGCGCCGGCCGTGTACACGCACGACGATTTTCTCGTTGCCTTGGCGGCTGTCACTGCGCTCAAAGGGCCATAACAACGCGCGTTTGCCACGGATCTGGAATGTCAGGCATTCGTGCTGCGCCAGGTCTTGCGGGTGTTGCGGTGTGCCGTGGCGTGCCAGGTAGGCGGGAGCGGCGCAGACGATGCGGCGGGTGAAGCTCAGGCGGCGCGCCACCAGGCGCGAGTCTTCCAGTTCTCCATAGCGTAAGGCCACGTCGACCTGATCGCGGATCACGTCGCTCAAGATGTCGCTCACCGCCAACTGCACCTCCACGCCTGGATGCACGTCCATGAACTCGTCCAGCCACGGCATCAGCACACGCCGTGTCAGGTCGCTGGGCGCGGAGATGCGGATCAGGCCCACCAGATGGCGTTGCCCTTCGGTCAACTGCGCCTGGGCTTCGGCCAACAGGTCGATGGCGCGCCGCGCATAGTCCACCAGCAACTCGCCCGCAGGGGTGATGCGCATGCGCCGTGTGCTGCGCTCGAACAGGCGTACTCCCAGCCGCGCCTCGAGTTTTTTCAACGCGGCGCTGGCCGCGGCGGGTGTCAGGCTCAAGCGCCCTGCCGCGCCGGTGAGGTTGCCCATCTCGTGGCAGGCGAGCACGATGTGCAGTTCGTCCAGATTATCAAATTTCATTTGAAAGTGATGGTGAATTTGGCTGGTTTATCAAATTGCAACGAGGTTTTAAATTCTCTGCCTGTTCATCGTTTTCTGCAAAAGGAGTTCGCCATGTCCATATCCACAGCCACCATGAAAGCCGTTGGCTACACCCAGTCGCTGCCGGCCGAGCACCCCGAGGTGCTGATAGACCTGCAGTTGCCCGCACCTACAACACAAAGCCTGGCACCTCACGACTTGCTGGTGGCGGTGCAGGCGGTATCGGTCAATCCGGTGGACACCAAGGTGCGCCGCAACCGTGCGCCGCAGAAGGGTCAGGCCGAAGTCTTGGGTTGGGACGCCGTGGGCCACGTGCTGGCGGTGGGCGACGCGGTGCGTTTGTTCAAGGTGGGTGATCGCGTCTGGTATGCGGGCAGCATAGTGCGCCCCGGTGCCAATGCCGAGCGCCATGTGGTGGACGAACGTATCGTCGGCCGTGCCCCCGCCAATTTGTCGGATGCCGAAGCCGCCGCGTTGCCGCTGACCACCATCACCGCCTGGGAGTTGTTGTTCGACCGGCTGGGCGTGCCGCAAGGTGGTGGTGCCGGGCAGGCCTTGTTGATCACCGGGGCGGCGGGCGGTGTTGGCTCGATCCTGATACAACTGGCGCGCCAGCTCACGCAACTGACGGTGATCGCCACGGCATCCCGCGCCGAGACGCGCGATTGGTGCCTGTCGCTCGGCGCGCACCACGTCATTGACCACAGCAAAGCATTCGCCCCGCAACTCCAGGCGATTGGCCTGCCGCAGGTCGACCTGGTGGCCAGCCTCACCCACACGCAGCAGCACTTTGCGCAACTGGTGGAGGTGCTGGCGCCTCAGGGCAAGCTGGGCTTGATCGACGACCTGAGCGAAGCCCCGGATGTACGGCTGCTCAAAGGCAAGAGCCTGAGCCTGCATTGGGAGATGATGTTTGCACGCAGCATGTATGGCACGCCCGACATGGTGGAACAGCACCGCTTGCTGACGGCCGTGGCCGCGCTGGTGGAAAGCGGCAAAATCAAGACCACCTGGGCCCAGACGGTGGGAGCCATCAACGCGGCCAACCTGGCGCAGGCACACCGGCTGGTGGAGTCGGGGCGCATGCTGGGCAAGGTCGTGCTGGCCGGTTGGCCGGCCTCAAGCCTCAGTTGAAACTGAGCACCTCGTCGCCAGGCGCGGCTGCGCAGTCGTCGCCCAGGGGCGGGCCGTCGCGCCGCAGCACCGCCTGGCGCGGGTTGTAGCAAAACTCTATGCGCTGGGCCCGTGGTGCCTGCTGGCGCGCAAAGGCTTCAATCGACGCGGGCATGCTCACATGCAGCTTCAGTGCCTGGATGTCGGCCAGCGGATGGTCGGCCACGTGGATCAGCGGCGTGAAGTGCGCGGCCAGCATCAGCGCGTGTGAGCCTACGTTGATCGGCTCCGGTGTGTAAGCTTGCGCGGCGAGCCACTGCTGGGCTTGCGCGCGCGTCGGTCTATCCCCGGCAAAGCCGCCCCAGGCGCTGGCCATGAGCTCCATCACCCACTGGTTGCAGTTCTGGAAACGTGTGCTGAAGGCATAGGCGTTGGCGCTGTAGTCGCCGGCCAGCAGGGCCAGGGCTTGCGGGCGGTCGAGCGCGGCGCGCGCCAGCGCCGTGGCCTGTGGCTCGGGCAGCAGCAGCACCGAGATGAAGCCTTGCGAGGGGTTGTCCGAGCCTTGCAGAAAGCCCGCCAGCCCCTGGTCGAACAGGCGCGGGCGCGATTCGTCACAGGCGTAGTAGAGCTGGCGCACCGACCATGCGCTGTTGGGGTTGGCCTGCAGGCTGATACCCGCATGCGAGTAGCGCACACCAAAGCGGCTGAGGTCGAGTCCGGCGCGTGCGATCAAGGCCACCTGCTGGCCGCTTTGTTGCAGTGTTTGCCGTATCAGCGCCGCCACGCGCAGTTGCCGGTCCTGCTCGGCGGCGCTGATGGTGGCGGGGCGGTCGCAAGCTCGCAGGTTGGCGGCTTGCACGGCGCCTAGCCACATCAGACTGGCTACTGCGATCAAGCTTCGCCGTAGCCCTGGCGTGTAACCGTGCTTCAAAGGGTGACGGGGTGCGAATCGAATTCGCGCTGCCAGTCGTCGGTCAGCACCAGAAAGAAGGCTTGGCGGTTGTCGCCACGCGCAAACTCAAAACCATAGGGGCGTTGGCTGGCCTGCACCAGGTCACCGGTGGCCAGGGGGCGGTCGGCCAGCGCCACACGCGGCAGCTGCAGTACGAATTCGCGTGCGGGGCCGGCGTCGGTGGCGCGCAGCGTGAGTTGTGTCATGGCTGGTTTGCCGGGCGTGGCATCGATCTGGGCGACGTCCATCACGCGGTAAGGGCCTTCGGCCACGTTGCGGTTGCTATTGGAGCTGTTGCTCGAATCCTTGATCGAGTCCGACACACTGCCCGAGGATGCCGAGCCAGCGCTAGACGCCGACGAGGCAAAGCTTTCGGCCGACGCCGGTTGCGTCAGGCACAGGACCGACAGGCTGAGACCCAGAACACGGAAGAGAGAGGAAAAAGCCATGGTGATGCCCTGTTGGAGACTAGTTCAAAGTCGGCAAGGGTAACGCCGTTTTGTATCTCACCTGTTTCAGCGCAAAACTGGAGCGGATTTTCTCTATGCCCGGGATGGGCGTGAGCTGCTCCACGATGAATTTCTCCAGCGCCGCCATGTCGGCCACGGCCACGCGTATTAGGTAGTCGGAGTCGCCAGTCATCAAATAACACTCCATCACCTCATCGTGCAGCGCAATGCTTTGCTCAAACGAGGCCAGCGATTCCTTGCTTTGGGTCTTTAGGCTGATGGAGATGAACACATTCAGCCCCAGGCCCAGCGCCGCCGCATTGGCAATGGCCACATAACGGTCGATCACGCCAGCGGCTTCCAATGCCTTCACACGCGCCAGGCAGGGCGAGGGGGACAGATGTACGCGCCGCGCCAGCTCCACGTTGGATAAGGCGCCGTCCTGCTGCAATTCGGCCAGGATGCGCAGATCCAGGGTGTCCAGTTTCATTTTTGTCTCTGTATTTCAGTTTTTGCAGCAGTTTATGCTGCGTGTGTCGATGTTTGAAGTGCTCCCAGGCAGCACATGCGCGGCGTTGCGGTCTACAGTCATTGTTCGTTCCCTCATAAACGACCGCCATGAACGCTTCCACACCATCCAATTGGCTCGGCCCTGCAGACGCCGACATCGACCCGCAAGAAACCGCCGAATGGCAAGACGCCTTTGCCGCACTGGTCGCCGCGCAGGGCCCGGCGCGTGCACGCCAGATGCTGGACGCCTTGGCGCGCACGGCGCGGGCCCAACGCATCGGTTGGCAGCCCGAGCTGAGTACACCTTACTTCAACACCATTGCGGTAGAGCAGCAGCCGGTGTTCCCCGGCGACCTCGCGGTGGAGGAACGCCTGGGTTCACTTATGCGCTGGAACGCCTTGGCCATGGTGGTGCGCGCCAACGAGGCCTATGGCGAACTCGGCGGCCACATCGCCAGCTACGCCAGTGCGGCCGATTTGTTTGAGGTCGGCTTCAACCATTTCTTCAAGGCCAGGGACGACAAGCAAGCTGGGGATCTGGTGTTCTTCCAGCCGCACAGCGCACCCGGCGTTTATGCACGGGCCTATCTGGAAGGGCGGCTGAGTGAACAGGATTTGAAGTACTACCGCCAGGAACTGAGCGCACCGGCGCAAGGCGCACGTGGTTTGTCGAGCTACCCGCACCCGTATCTGATGCCCGACTTCTGGCAGTTCCCCACCGGCTCCATGGGCATAGGTCCTATCAGCTCGATCTACCACGCGCGTTTCATGCGTTACCTGAGCCACCGCCAGTTGCTCAACTGCGCCGGCCGCAAGGTGTGGGGCGTGTTTGGTGATGGCGAGATGGACGAGCCCGAATCCATGAGTGCCTTGACCCTGGCCGCGCGCGAGGGCCTGGACAACCTGGTGTGGGTGGTCAACTGCAACCTGCAGCGCCTCGACGGCCCGGTGCGCGGCAACGGCCGCATCATCGATGAGCTGGAAAAACTGTTTGCCGGTGCCGGCTGGAACGTCATCAAGCTGGTCTGGGGCTCGGATTGGGACGGCCTGTTCGCGCGCGACACCAGCGGTGCCTTGACACGCGCCTTTGCGCAAACCGTGGACGGCCAGATGCAGACCTTTGCCGCCAAGGATGGTCGTTTCAACCGCGAGCATTTCTTCGGTCAGAACGAAGAGCTGCAACGTCTGGCCCAGGGTATGACCGATGAACAGATAGACCGCTTGAAACGCGGTGGCCACGACGTGGTGAAGATCCATGCCGCCTATGCGGCTGCCGCCGCACACCAGGGCCAACCGACGGTAATCCTGGCGCACACCAAGAAGGGTTATGGCATGGGCTCCGCAGGTCAGGGCCGCATGACCACGCATTCGCAGAAGAAGTTTGACGAGACGGATCTGATCGCGTTTCGCAACCGCTTCAACCTGCCGCTGACGGACGAACAAGTCACCTCGCTGAGCTTCTACAAACCAGCCGACGACAGCGTAGAGATGCAATACATGCATGCCAAGCGGCAAGCCCTGGGGGGTTATTTGCCCAAGCGCGAAACCAGTTGCGAGGTTTTGCCCGTGCCGGCATTGGCCGATTACGCGCAGTTTGCGCTGGCCGCCGAGGGCAAGGAGATGAGCACCACCATGGCCTTTGTGCGCCTGCTCGGCAACCTGCTGAAGAATGCGGAACTCGGCCCGCGCATCGTGCCCATCGTGGCCGACGAGGCGCGCACCTTCGGTATGGCGAATCTGTTCAAGCAGGTTGGTATCTACTCCAGCGTGGGCCAGCGTTATGCGCCCGAAGACATAGGCTCGGTGCTGAGTTACCGCGAAGCGCTGGAGGGGCAGATTCTGGAAGAGGGCATCAGCGAGGCCGGCGCGCTGGCCAGCTGGACGGCCGCGGCCACCAGCTACAGCGTGCACGGTTTGGCGATGCTGCCGTTCTACATCTATTACTCAATGTTTGGCTTTCAACGTGTGGGCGACCAGATCTGGGCCGCCGCTGACCAACGTGCACGCGGCTTCCTGCTGGGCGCCACCTCGGGCCGCACCACACTCGGCGGCGAAGGCCTGCAGCACCAGGACGGCAGCAGCCACCTGTGGGCCGCCACCATTCCCAACTGCAAGGCCTACGACCCGGCGTTTGCGGGCGAGATGGCGGTCATCATAGACCGCGGCATACGCGAGATGCTGGTCGAGCAGCAAGACGTTTTCTACTACGTCACACTGATGAACGAGAACTACGCGCAGCCTAGTTTGCCTGAGGGTGCGGCCGAGAACGTGATCCGTGGTTGCTATAAATTTGCAAGCTATTCAGGCGCATCAGATCAGCCTGAAACCGCTAAAAAACCTAGGGCCGTGAGCTTGCTGGGTTCTGGCGCCATCCTCACCGAAGTGATCAAGGCCGCGCAGCAATTGGCACAGCAGGGTGTAGATGTGCAGGTGTTCAGCGTCACCAGCTGGAGCGAGCTGGCACGTGATGGGCAGCGTGTATGCGCATCGGCCGCTTCTGCTGAAACCGCATTTGTCACCACACAACTGCAAACCAGCCAGGGCCCGGTGATCGCCGCCACCGACTATGTGCGCGCCGTGCCCGAGAGTGTGCGCGCCTTCATCCCCGCAGGCCGCAGCTACACCACGCTGGGCACCGACGGTTTTGGCCGCAGCGACACCCGTGCCGCACTGCGCGACTTCTTTGGTGTGGATGCGGCCAGTGTGGTCCGCGCCGCACTCTCTGCGCTGGCCGCGCAGGGCTAGCGGCGGGGGTGTCAGGCTGCCGGCGTATTCAGGGGAGCTTGGGCGCGCCGTTCTGCCAACTGCCCCAGTTCGTCACGATGTGGTCAACCACCCGCGAGCCCACCAGTTCGATGTTTTGCACCGTTTCGGCAAAACCACCGGCGGTTTCGCCCGGCGCTGGGTCCAGGTGCGCCAGCGTGGTTTCGTTCGGGTTGCCCTGGTCAAAGTTCACCGCGCCGCGCAGGCTCATCACACGGTCGGTGCCATGGCTGCGTTTGATCACCAGGGTGATGGCTGTGGCCTCCATCTCGGTGATGACGTAATCGTCGGCGCCGTAGAGCTTGGCGATGTATTGCGCCTGCTTGGACATGCCGGGGCCGTGGAAGAAGGTATCGCCGGTCACGTGGGTGCCGGTGCCTACAAACGGCGCGCGGCGTGCGGCGGCATCGGGGTAACGCGTGCGGTATTTGCGTGCGCTGTCGGAGTCGAGCAGCGGCGTGTCAGCCGACAGCTTCATGGCCCAGCCGGTGAGTGTGGGGTTGAGTTGGAAGCGGCGGTAGTCTTCATAACCCTTGCGCGGCATGAAGGTGGGCTCGCCGGCCTTGTTTTCTTCGGGGGCCCAGCGGTGGCCCAGGTCGTAGTCGACCAGCCAGGTGGCCCAGCTGACTTCACCAATGGTGCCGCGCTGCGGCGGCGTGCCGGCCACACCCGAGATCACGTAATAAGCCTGGGAGAAGTTGAACGCCGGGTTCAACAGAATTGCCTGCATGGACGAGGAAGAGTTGACCTTGCCCATGCCCAGCACCGCGCCGCAAACACCGTCGTTGTTGCAATAAACCGGGCCCAGCGCGCCGGGCACGTTGATGGGCGTGGCGTCTTTCCAGTAGCGCTCGTACCAGTGCTGGAACTCACCAGCGCGGTCGCCGGTGTTTTTGCCGATTTCAAACATCGTAGCGACGAAAACCTTTACATGTACCGGCGCTGCAGCTTTCGGGGCTGGGCTGGTGGCGCAGCCCGCCAGGAGTGCGGCGGCGCCGAGAGTTGCCAGGGCGCAGACGCTGCGCTTGTGTGTCCAAGGTGTTGAAGAAGAGGAAAACATGAGAACCCTTTGAATGAAGCAAGGAATGCTAAGCCAATGAAGCAGCATTCATGCCGTTCGCATGTTTTTCGGCGTTTTCTACAGTAGACGGACCAACCGTTTGGTGTTTCACGCGAGAGCTCAAGGTCTCGCTTGAGCGTACCGCCTAGTGCTCTTTCATGTCCTCGAGAAACGACGCCAAATCATCGGCGTGTTCTTCCTCGCTGGCGAGTATGGTCTTGAGCATGTGCTGCGTGGTGGGATCGGCGCTGCCCAGGTAGGCAATCATCTCGCGGTAGCTTTCGATCGCCACACGCTCGGCCACCAGGTCTTCGCGGATCATGTCGTGCAGTGTCTTGCCTTCCACATATTCGGCGTGGCTGCGTTCTGCCAGACCTTGTGGCGAATAATTGGGTTCGCCCTGAAGCTCGACGATGCGTTTGGCAATCATGTCGGCGTGCGCCATTTCTTCGGCTGCATGCTCGGCAAACTCGGCCGCCACGGGCGCGGAGTGAATGCCGGTGGCCATGCTGAAGTGGCGCTTGTAGCGCAACACACAGACCAACTCGGTGGCCAATGCCTCGTTGAGCATCTTCAACACCGCTTGGCGGTCGGCGGCATAACCTTCGGTCACAGCGCCTTCCTCTATGTGTTGGCGTGCGCGCGCTCTAAGGGTTGGGATGTCGCTCAGCGTGGGTGCTGTGGTGGGGGGATTCTTGGTCATGGCATTCCTTGGTTGGCGTCCATCTGTGGGTCTGATGGCTCCAGCTTAGAAGGCCGGCGGCTTGGCAAGTGTCAGAGATGCCAGCCCCATGGTGTAGGACATGCGGAAGTGCCCCCGCGCTTCGTTTTGGCCGGGGCACTTCAAGAGCGCTGCGTTGTGGCGCTTAGAGGTAAGTTAGCGGGTCAATTAGTGGGTCATTTAGCGAGTAAAGCCCAGTGCCGGGCCACCATCGCCCTGGCCCAGCTTGAATGCGGCCACCACTTGCACCAGGTCCTGCGCCTGGTTGCGCAGGCTGCCGGCAGCGGCGGCCATTTCTTCCACCAACGCGGCGTTCTGCTGCGTGGCCTGGTCCATTTGGGTGACGGCTTCGCCCACCTGGCCCACACCCAAGGACTGCTCGGTGCTGGCGGCGCTGATCTCGCCCATGATGTCGGTCACGCGGCGGATGGAGCTCACCACCTCGGTCATGGTGACACCCGCGCGATCCACCAGCGCCGTGCCTTGGTCGACACGCTCCACACTGGCGTTGATCAGGTTCTTGATTTCTTTGGCGGCATCGGCAGAGCGACCCGCCAGGCTGCGCACTTCGCTGGCCACCACCGCAAAGCCACGGCCTTGTTCACCGGCGCGCGCGGCTTCCACGGCGGCGTTCAGCGCCAGGATATTGGTCTGGAAGGCAATGCCGTCGATCACGCTGATGATGTCGGAGATTTTCTTCGAGCTGTCGTTGATGCCCTTCATGGTCTCGACCACCTGGCTCACCACTTCACCACCCTGGATCGCCACGCTGGAGGCGCTCATGGCCAACTGGTTGGCCTGGCGTGCGTTGTCGGCGTTTTGTCTGACGGTGGAGCTCAGTTCTTCCATAGACGCGGCGGTTTGCTCCAGCGCGCTGGCCTGGCTTTCGGTGCGTGCGCTCAGGTCGTTGTTGCCCTGTGAAATCTGCGCGCTGGCCGTCGCCACACTCTCCGACCCCGAGCGCACGTTGGACACCACACCGGCCAGGCTGGTTTGCATGTCCTGCAGACTGGTCAACAGTTGGCCCAGTTCGTCGCTGCGGGTGTTGTCGATGCGGCTGGTCAGGTCACCAGCGGCGACGCGGCGCGCAATATGGCTGGCCTGTGCCAGCGGCCCGGTGATCGACTTGGACAGCAGCCAGGCAATCAAGACACTCAGCGCCAGGCTGATCACCCCCAGGGTGATCATCAGGTTGCGGCTGTGGGCGTAAATCTCGTCGGTGAGCTTGGCTTGTTCGTCGATTTCAGTGCGTTGCATGTTCAGCAACTGCTCGGCTTTGGCCATGTAGGCTTTGGCCGCGGGATTGAACTTTTCTTCCAACATCTTGTTGGCTTCGTCCGCCGCGCCGTCTTTGCGCAGCTTGACGGTGGCGTCGCGTGCGCTGAGGTAGGCCTGGCGCGTTTCCGATATCTGCGCAAACAAGCTTTTTTCTTCGGGGGTGTCCATCAGCAGTTCAACTGCTTTTTGCAGCTCACCCGACTGCTTGGTCGAGGCCGCCGCATCTTCCGCAAAATAGGCCACCAGGCTGGGGTCGCTGCTCTTGGCGATGGCAGCAGTACGGCGCACGCCGGTGTAGATGTTGCGGTACCAGTCGCCGACCAGACGTTCGGTCTTGATGGGGCTGGCCACCATTTGCTGGGTGCTTTGGGCTAGATCGCTGAGGCGCGAAATACTCACCACGAGGATGGCGGCTGACAGGACCAGCAGCAAGGCGAAGCCGAGCCCCAAGCGTTTGGCGACCGAAAGGCCGGAGATGGAGGAAGGCATGCAATTTCCAATAGCTAAGTGATCTGACGTTGACGGCGGGCCGCGACGCAATTCCCGCTGCATGTCGTCCATTGGCCCGGACGAAAAACAGCCAAAACTGCGGCGCGATTATCTCGAAACGTAACGTAAATCTTTCAACTGTTACTTATGCAGCCGTTCCGTCTGCACGGGTTGAGGTGATTGCGCTACGTCCCCCGCTCTGAACGTATATCGGCTTTTCCAGTCATTTCCTGAGCGGCATTTGCGCCCGGTGCAAGTCTTAAAGCTTTATGAAAGGCAGCTCCAAGATCTGGCCTTGGGGGTGGCGAACTCTTTCGGCGTGTAGATGCCCACGGGCTTGTAGGACCACAGCCTGGGTGCTGGTAAGCGGAGGTAATAAGCGCGGTTTCAGGTCGGCCGCAGGCATTTTGCTGCGTTATAAACAGTACTTATGACTGATGGAAAACACATGAAAAAGTATTTGTTCGCCGCCGCCTTGAGCCTGGGCGCTGTGGCGGGCGCTTCGGCCTCCACCAATGTGGGTGTGTCGATAGGCATCAACCAGCCCGGTGTTTATGGACGGATCGATATCGGCAATGCGCCCCAGCCCATGCTGGTCTACCCCCAACCGGTGGTGATCGCGCCGCCACCACGGCCGATTCCACGCCAGCCCATCTACCTGTATGTGCCGCCCGCGCACCAGCAGCACTGGTCGCAATACTGCGGCCGCTACAGCGCCTGCGGCCAGCCGGTGTATTTTGTGCAGGAGCGTTGGGTGCGTGACCGTTATGAACGTGCCCACCCCGGCTACCGCTACGACGATCGCCGTGACTGGGACAACGGCCGCCGCGGCCCACCGCCCGGCCATGTGAAGCATGACAAACACGATAAACACGACAAACACGGTAGAGACGACCGTCACGACCACCGTGACCGCGACGACTATCGACGCTGAGCGCGTATTCGGCGGCGCTGCGGAGCGCTGGTCGTTAAGATCGGCGTATGCAATTCAAATCCCGTTTTTGGGCCGAGCTGGGCACACGTGACTTTGCGCACCTGGACCCGGCGCGCACCGTGGCCGTGTTGCCGGTGGCGGCCATTGAACAACATGGTCCACATCTGCCTTTGTGTGTCGATAGCGCGTTGGTCGACGGTGTGGTCGCGGCCGCTTTGCCGCACCTGCCTGCGGACTTGCCGGCGCTGTTCCTGCCCACCCAGCAGATTGGCAAAAGTGATGAACACATCCGTTTCCCCGGCACACTGAGCTTGTCGGTCGAGACACTGATCCGTGTCTGGAGCGACATAGGCGCTTCGGTGGCGCGTGCCGGTGTGAAAAAGATGGTGCTGTTCAACTCACATGGTGGTCAGCTCAGCGTGATGGACATCGTGGCGCGTGCGCTACGCACCGAACACGACATGATCGTCTACCACTGCAGCTGGTACAGCCTGCCGCTGGGCGACGCGGTGGATAACTTGTTTCCGGCGCATGAGCAGCGCTTTGGCATCCACGCCGGAGCGGTGGAGACCTCGATGATGCTGGCGCTGCGGCCTGATCTGGTCGACATGGCGCAGGCGCGCAACTTCCACTCCAGCTCGCAGGACCGCGCGGCCAGGTACCCGATTCTGGGCAATGGCAAAAGCGCCAAATGGGGCTGGCACATGCAGGACTACAACCCCTGCGGCGCCGCCGGCGACGCCACCCTGGCCAAGGCCGAGCATGGCCACAGCATCGTGCAGGCGGCCGGCCAGCAATTGGCAGCGCTGCTGCAGGAAGTGGCCGATTTGCCGCTGTCTACGCTGGTGGATCAACCGCGCCTGGCGGACTGAAGTTCAGGCGTAGCTGTGCAAGGCCTGGCGTGCTGGCAGCGGTAAATGTGGCAAGCCGTTGAAGCTCTGCAACAACAGGCGTTTGGGTGTGACCACGAACTCCGTCACCGCCGTGTTGCGGATGCGCAGGTTCAGCTCTATGGTGGTCTCGGGTGTGCAGCCCAGCAGCTGGCCCACGGCGGTGGCAATCGGCCCGCCGCTGGACACCAGCAACACATCGCCTTGGGTTTGCTTGCGCACATGTTCCAGCGCGTCGGCCACACCCTGGCGAAAAACTTCATACGTGGGCATGCCCAGGGGTGACACCACGCCGTTCATCCACTGCGTGAGGCCATCGCGCAGCAGGCGAAAGTGCTGCTTGTAGACCTCGGGTGTGTCGGGCTTGGCCAGTGGGTGCGGGTGGATGGTGGCGATCAGCGCGTGGCTGTCGTATTCGTTCAGGCCGGGCAGCGCAAGTGCTTCGGGCAGTGGGCTGACCATGCCTTCGGCAATACCGGCCAGGGTTTGTGTGTGGCGGCGCAGCGTGCCGGTCAACACCGCGTGGAATGACAGGCCCAGGCTTGCAAAATAAGCGCCAAGCTGCTGGCTTTGCTGCAGCCCCAGTGGACTGAGTTGGTCGTAGTCATCTGCACCAAACGAGGCCTGGCCGTGGCGCACGAGATAAAGTGTTCCCATGCCAGGCATTCTGGCGACAAAGCGCATGCGCGGAAGTCACGGGCGTGACCAGTTTCAAAACAAGGCGGTGATGCCCACGTTGACGGCATAACCACCCACGGTCAGCAGCAGGTACAGCCAGCCGGCCAGTTGCAGCGGCCGCACGCCCGCGCGCCGCAGGCTGCTGGCGCGGGTACGCAAGCCCATGGCGGCCATAGCGGTGGCCAGCAGTAGTGTGTCCAGCTGCACCAGCGCGGCCACCCAGGCGGCTGGCAGCAGCTGTGCCGAGTGCAGGCCACTGACGGCTACGAACAAAAAAGCAAACCATGGCACTTGCACCTGGCGCCAGCTGCTGCGTGTTTGTGGGGCAGAGCCGCCGTGCAACGACAACACCAGCAGCACCGGCGCCAACAGCATCACGCGCAGCATTTTCTCGACCACCGCCGCTTGCGCCGCTGCGGGACCAATGCTGTCGCCCACCGCGACCACCTGCGCCACCTCGTGGATGGTGGAACCCGCAAACAGGCCAAAGCTGTGTGCACTCAAACCCAGGTAGGGGTAGGCCAGCGGATACAGCAGCATAGACAAGGTGCCAAACACCATCACGGTGGCAATGGCCATGGACACCTTGTGTTCGTCGCCGCGCACCACGGGTTGTGTGGCCATGACCGCAGCGGCGCCGCAAATGGCGCTGCCGGCGCCGATGAGCAAGGCCGATTGCCGGTCCAGGCTGAGCCAGCGGGTGCCGATGAGTATGGCCGCCCCAAGGATCATGGCCACCATCACCACATTGATCCAGACACCGGGCCAGCCCACGCCGGCGATGTCGTGGAACGAAATCCTGAAGCCATACAGCACGATGCCCGCGCGTAGCAGCGTGCTGCGCGCGAAGTCCACACCCCGGTCCAGCGATTGCGACGCTCTGGGCGGCAGCACCGGCAGCACGCTGTGCCCCGCCAGCATGCCCAGCGCAATCGCCAAGGTCAGTGCGCTCAAGCCCATTTGCTGCATCGCCGACCCCTGCGCCAGCAGTGCTGCGAGTCCGGCCAGCGCGGCGGCCAGGCCCAGGCCCGGGAGAGCTGCCTGCGCCCAATGGCGTGGTGAAAAACGAGGTATCAGGGCTAGGGCGGCGGCATGAACAGACATGCAGCGACTGTAGAAACAGTCAAATAATGAGTCAAAGACATAAAATTCACGAATGCATGAAGTTAAGTTATGCGGCTGAATCTGCACCTTTTGCGCTTGTTTGTCGCCGTGGCCGACAACGGCAGCTTTTCGCGCGCCGCCGAGGCGCTGTGGATCAGCCAGCCTGCGGTCTCCAAGGGCATTCGTGAGCTGGAGCATCAGCTCGACCTGGTGTTGATCGAGCGCGGCGCGGGCGGTGGCCGCAATGCCGCCGCCAAGGGGTTGCGTTTAACAGAGGCCGGTAGCTCGCTGCTGGCGCATGCGCGTGGCATCTTTGCGATGGAGCGGGCCGCCATGGAAGACGTGCGCGCCCGGGTGGGGGTGCAGCGTGGCAGCCTGGTCATAGGCGCCAGCACCACGGTGGCCAGTTACTGGCTGCCCGAAGCCATGGCCGCTTTTTGCCGGCAATACCCGGACATCGTGCCGCGTGTGCTGGTGGGCAATACCGAATGGGTGTGTGCGCAGTTGCTCGAATGCAGCATAGACCTGGCCCTGGTGGAAGGGCAGGTGGACGACGCGCAGCTTGACCGCATCGAGGTGCGGCCCTGGAAAGACGAACCCTTGACCATCGTTGCCGCGCCGGGCCAGGCGGCAGATGCACAAACACTGGACCAGGCGCGCTGGATCATGCGTGAACCCGGCTCCGGCACACGCCAGGCCACCGAGGCTTTGTGCGCTGCGAATGGCATCAGCGCCAAGCCATGGATGGAAATGGCCAGCAACGAAGCCATCGCCCGCACCGTGGCGCATGGCGCGGGTATTGCGATGTTGCCGCGTACCGTGGTGGCTGACTTGTTGGCCTTGGGCGCTCTGGTGGAGCTGCCGTTGCCAGCAGCGATGACGCGTGTGCCGTTGCAGCGGCCGCTGTACCAGTTGCTGCTGAAAGGGCGCCCGCCATCACCGGCCACGCAGCGCATGGTGGCGCTGCTGGGGTGACTTCCTAGCTCGCGGCCAGCACCTTGGCGAAGACTGCGCTGTCGACATTGCCGCCGCTGAGCGCCGCACCCACCACTTGCCCGTGTAGGCTGTCGCGCTCTTGCATGGCGGCCGCAAAGGCCGCAGCGCCCGCACCTTCGGCGACGTTGTGCGTGTCGGCAAAAATCCAGCGCATGGCCTGCGCCACCTCGGCATCCGTCACCTGCACGATGTGGTCCAGATGCGGCGCCATCAAGGCCAGCGCCTCGGCATCGGCGATGCGGCAGGCCATGCCATCGGCCAGTTGCGTGTTGACCGGCGCTTCCACCACGCGGCCCGCCGTCAGCGAGTCGGCATAGGTGGTGGCATGTGCGCTCACCACACCGACGATGCGCGCCTTGTGGCCCAGCGCGAGTTTGGCGGTGATGGCCGAACAGGCGCCCGAGCCCTGGCCAATCGGCACATAAATCACATCCAACTGCGGCACGGCGCGCATGAATTCCCACCAGTAGGTGGACACACCGCTGAGCAGGTCGGTGTGGAAGCTGGGCACCATGTGGGCGCCGCGCTCAGAAGCGAGCTGGATGGCGAACTCGCGCGCTTCCTGAAAGTCTTCTCCATGCTCCAGCAGTTGCACACCGAGTGCGCGCATGGCGGCATTTTTCTCGACCGAGTTGCCCTTGGGAACAACGATGGTGCAGGCAATGCCATTGGCACGCGCCGCCCAGCCAATGCTCTGGCCGTGGTTGCCGCGTGTGGCGCTCATCACCTCGCGTGGCAGGGCACCGCGCTGGCGCAGGGCCTCGAAGTAGGTCAGGCCGCCACGGATCTTGAACGCGCCCACTGGGGTGTGGTTCTCGTGTTTCAGCCAGCAATCGCTGCCCAGGCGTTCGCTGAGCAAGCCCCAGCGGTATTGCGGTGTGGCCTGGAACGAGCGGTAAACGGTGGTGGCGGCGGCTTCGATCTGGGCGAGCGTGTGCATGGGTTATTCAGGTCAGGTGGGAGGCAAGGCGTACGTCACCGCGTGGGGTGTGCAGCATCGTTGTGAGCTGCGCGGGGCCGGTTTGAATCTGTATGTGTTGCAAACCCAGCACGTCGAACGCCGCTTGCAAACGTGTGGCCTCGGGGTGTTGCAGTTGAATGCCTTGCAGCGTGACGCCGCTGGCCGGCATGTGCTGCGCCGGGTGCACACTGCCCCATTGGATGAGCGTGGGCAGGCAACCGTCGAACAGGCGCTGGCCATCGTCGCGCACGCTGATCTGCCATTCGAGCAGGCCGCGCGGCGTGGGGCGCGAGGCCGCAATCGATGGGCCTCGGTCAATGCCTTGTGCAGCCAACTTGGCGAGCGCATCGGTCAGATCAGGCACATTCGCCACCCAGTGGATGAGTTGCGGGCCGTGTTGTGCCACGCGCTCGCGCAAAGCCGCAGAATCCAGGTCAAACCAACGCTTGAGCGGCGCTGCACGTGCGGGGATTGCTTCATTATCGATAGCAATGATCTCGGCATAGGCGCGCGGAAACTGCGCTGTGGCGATGCTGAAAAGCCGGTTGTGTGTGCCCATCAGCGGGTGTGCGCCGCCAGGGCCGGGAGTGATGCCCAAAGTGGCTTCGCACCAGGCCACACCTTCATCCAGGCTGGCCGCGAAAATCACCAGGTGGTCGGGCTCGGGCCGCAGGCTCATAGGGTCACGTGGCCCTGTATGCAGGTGACCACTTCGCCGCCCACCCACACTTGGCCGTCAGCGTCGCGCAGCAGGCTCACATGGCCGGCACGTTCCAGGCAGGTGCCTTGTATGGCTTCGTAGTGCTCGGGCGCCAGGCCATCGGCCATCAGCCATTGCGCCAGCGATGCGTTGAAGCTGCCGGTGACCGGGTCTTCGGCAATGCCCGCAGCGGGGGCAAAGGCGCGTACTTCCATTTGACGCAGTTGCGGGCTGGCCGGTGAAGCGCTGGAACCAAACGCCCGGGCTTCACGGTTCGAGCGGCCGATGAGCGCGCTGCTGCTCGACACCTCGGGGTAGAACGCGGCCACCCCCACGTCGGCGTTGAGCTGCTTCAGTGCAAAAAAGTCGGGCTGCAATTGCAGCACGGTGTTCGGGTCGTCCACCAGAATGCCCATCCAGGCGGCGCCGTTGTCCAGCATTTGCGCGGCCACCACTTGCGCCGACTTCAGCCCCAGCGCGGCGGCTACCTGGGCCAGGTGCATGGGGCCGGGCGCACGGCGCTGCAGCGCGGGTGCGGCAAAGGCCAGCTTGCCATCCACCGGCTGAATCGCCACCAGGCCGGCAGCGCATTCCTGCACGATGCGTTTGGCATTGCGCGGCTTGGCGCCGGTTTGCAGCCAGGCGTGGCAGGTGCCCAGCGTGGGGTGGCCGGCAAAACGCATTTCGCCACCGGGCGTGAAGATGCGCACGCGGTAGTCCGCACCCTTGGCCGCGCCCTCGGGCGTGGGTGGCAGCAGAAAGGTGGTTTCCGAGAGGTTGGTCCAATGGGCGAAGCGCAGCATCTGCGCCTCGGTCAAGCCCTCGCCATCGAGCACCACCGCCAGCGGATTGCCGTAGTAGGCCTGGCCGGTGAAAACGTCGACCTGGGTAAAGGGTCGGCTGCGGGCGGAGGACGGGGTTTGCATGATCAGCTTCAAAAAGGTCAACGGAACAAAAGACTAAGTACAGACGAAGGTGAGCACACCTTTGGCGGCCTGGCGGGAATTCAGCGCCGCATACCAACGCTCCAGGTTAGGGCGCGGAGGCTGCTCGATCGGCAACTGGCGCCAGCGGTGGATTTCGCAACCCACCGGGATGTCGGCCATGGTGAACGCCGCACCGCCTAGATAGGCGTGTTGTGCCAGGTGTTGATCCAGCAGGTCCAACAGCGGCTCTATGGCTTGGATCGATTGCTCAATCACCGCGGGCTGGCGCTGTTCCTCGGGCACACGCACCAGCTGCATAAACGCCGGGCGCGCGGCCGGGTTGAAGCTGGTCTGCTGCCAGTCCATCCACTGCTCGGCCGCAAAACGCGCACCCATGGGCTCGGGGCAAAGTGTGCCCGGCGCATAACGCGCGCAGAGGTAACGCACGATGACGTTCGATTCCCACAGCCGCACGTCGCCGTCTTCCAGCAAGGGCACCAGGCCGTTGGGGTTGCGCTGCAAAAAATGCGGCTCGCGCACGATGCCATGCTGACCACCGGCATCGGTGCGCTGCAGGGTCAGGCCAAGTTCTTGGGCTGCCCACACGACCTTGCGGACGTTGATGGAGTTCAGCCTGCCCCACAGGTGCAGCATGCTTCAGGTCTCCAGGGCTGGTTCAGGCTTGGCAGAGCGTGCGGCCAGGTGCGCGCGAATGGCCTCGCCCAAGGCTTTGATGCCGATGTTGATTTGCTCGACGCTGGCCGTCACAAACGACAGGCGCATGGTGCGGCTGTCGGCGTTGTCGGCATAAAACGCCGCGCCGGGCACAAACGCCACGCCGCGCTCTACGGCTTCGGGCAGCAGCTTCACGGTGTCCACACCTTCGGGCAGGCGCACCCACAGGAACATGCCGCCGGTGGGCGTGTTCCATTCGGTGCCGGCGGGCATTTCGCGTTTCATCGCGTCCTGCATGGCTTCGCACTGGCGCTTGTACAACGCGCGGATGGTGGGGATGTGTTCGTCGAGGAAGTTGTTCTTGCTGACCTCGGCCACCATGCGCTGCGTGAAGCTTGGGCTGTGCAGGTCGGCCGCTTGTTTGGCTTGCAGGATCTTGGGCATGATGGCCGCAGGTGCGACGATGTAGCCCAGGCGCAGGCCAGGGGCCAGGACCTTGGAGAACGAACCCAGGTAGATGCAGCCCTCAGGGTTGCGTGCGGTCAGCGGCGCCGCCGGGGCCTGGTCGAACCACAGGTCGCCATAGGGATTGTCTTCGACCAGCGGCACACCCAGCTTGGCTGCGGCGGCCGACAGCGCGGCGCGGCGCGCTTCGCTCATGGTGCGGCCGGTGGGGTTCTGGAAGTTGGGCAACACGTAGAAGAAACGCGCGCCCTCGGCCTTGCGGCTGAAGTCCTCGATGTCCACACCTTCTTCGTCACAGGCCACGCCCACCACTTTGGGCTCCATAGGAGCGAAGGCTTGCAGTGCGCCCAGGTAGGTCGGGGTCTCGACCAGCACCTTGCTGCCTTCGTCGATCAACACCTTGGCGACCAAATCAAGGCCTTGCTGCGAGCCGGTGGTGATGAGCACCTGCGAAGGCGACACGTCCCACGGCAGGCGCGAGGCGACCAGTTCACGCAGCGGGCCAAAACCTTCGCTGGCGGCGTATTGCAGCGCGGCTTGTGCGTCCTCACGCAACACCTTGTCGCAGGCTTCGCGGAAGGCTTCGACGGGAAAGGTCTTGGGCGAGGGCAGGCCGCCGGCAAAGCTGATGATGCCGGGTTTTTCGGTGACCTTGAGGATCTCGCGCAGCACCGAGGGGTTCATTTTTTCGGCACGTGCCGACAGGGTCCAGTGGTTGGGTTTGTTGGGGTTCGACATGTTTTCTCCGAAAGACGTGGGCACAGTATCGTGCTTGTTCAAAAAAAATGGCTTTCAGTCAGGTATGCAACAGCGGATACAGCGACAGTACCAGTGCCAGAGCGGCCACGGCGTTGAAGATGCGCAGAAAGCGCGGCTTCTGCAAAAAGCGCCGCATGGCGCTGCCAAACACCGCCCAACTGCCTGAGCTGGGCAGGTTGATGAGGGCCAGCACCAGGCACATCAGCACCAACTGCCAGACCGAATGGTCAACCGGCAAAAACGTGGTGATGGCGCCCAGGCCCATGACCCAGGCTTTGGGGTTGACCCATTGGAAAGCGGCGGCCGCAAAAAAACCCATGGGGCGGCCGGCTTCAGCCGCGTTGCCCACCGGGCCGGAGTTGAGAATCTTCCAGGCCAGGTACAACATGTAGGCGCCGCCGACGTAGCGCAGCACGCTGTAGAGCATGGGAAAACGCTCAAACACCTGGCCCAGGCCCAGGCCGATCAGCAGCACCATGGCGCTGAAGCCCAGTGTCACACCCAGCATGTGCGGAATGGTGCGCACCCAGCCGAAGTTCACCCCCGAGGCCAGCAGCATGGTGTTGTTGGGGCCGGGCGTGGCCGAACTCACGAAGGCGAACAAGGCGAAGGCGATCCAGGTGTCCAAGCTCATGCGGCTTTCTCCAGGCGGTGAACGGGGGAAGGGGTTGGTGCCTGGCTCAGGCGTTTGCCGGCAAAAACCGTGGCCACCACGGCGAGGGCGAAGCCCACGGTGACCATGTCCAGCGATTCGCCCAGCAGCGGCACGGCGGCCAGGATGGAGAAAAACGGTTGCAGCAACTGCGTCTGGCTGACCCTTAGCGCGCCGCCCATGGCCAGGCCGCGGTACCAGGCGAAGAAGCCAATCCACATCGAGAACAGGCCCACGTACAACAAGCCGCCCCAGGCGCTGGCTTGCACGGCCTGCGTCGGCCAGTTGAGCCACGTGCCGGGCAAGGTGATGGGCAGCGCCATCACACACACCCAGCAAATCACACGTTCGGCGCCGAGCGCCGGCGTGACCTGCGCGCCAAACACATAACCGACCGAAGCCGCCATCACCGCGCCCACCAGCAACAGGTCGGCCCAGGCCAGGCCGAAGGGTGATGCGGCGTCGTGGCCGCGCAGCAGCGAAAACACCAGCACCAGGGCACTGCCGGCGACGGCGCACAGCCAAAAGCCCAGCCGCGCGCGCTGGTGCAGCACCAGGGCGGCCACCGCCGCCGTGGCCAGCGGCAGCAGCGCCGTGATCACCGCGGCATGGCTGGCATTCACGCTGCGCAGCGCAAACCCCAGCAGCAGCGGAAAACCGATGGCATTGCCCAGCATGGCCATGCCCAGCGACCTGGCCTGGCTGGCGCTGGGCCGTGGCGAGCGCGTGACCAGCAAAAAGATGGCCGACAGCGTGCCCGCCAAAGCGGCGCGCGCAAAGGTCACAAACCACGGCGAGAGTTGCGGCGCTTCCGTGGTGCCCGTGGCCAGCCGTGTCATGGGCAGGGTGATGGCGAACATGAAGACACCCAAGACGCCCAGCCACATGCCCAGGGTTTCGGGCTTCATGGAAAGTTTGGCGCGGCTGGGTGACGACATGGGAAAGACGGGGATTGGCTTGCGTTGGTGAGGGATGTAGTCTATGCTTTTAAGCAATACACAACCAATACAGTTGACCGTATCACACTGAGATCTGTACCGGCGGATCGATCAATACACTTCACCCGGTGTTCGGAGTTTGAGATGCTGATGAAAACCGACGCCCACTCGCTCACCGAGCAGTTGGCGGCCCACTTTGCCGAGCGTATCCGCAACCATTTGCTGGTGGCCGGCTCGCGTTTGCCATCGGTACGCCAATGTGCTGCGCAGCACCAGGTGAGTCCGTCCACCGTGGTGGCGGCCTACGACCGACTGCTGGCCGAGGGTTTGGTCGAAGCCCGTAAAAACCGTGGTTTTTTTATACGAGAAACGCCTTCTGCGCTGATGGCACAAGCGCGAGCAGCTACTAATTCAGAAGCACCACCGGTGTCGTCAGCACGCCCCAAGCCGGTAAATGCGGCAGCCTTGATGCGTGGCATGTTCCATGGGCAGAACGACCGCCTGCAGCCCGGCATGGGGGTGTTCCCGCCCGAATGGCTGGCCAACGATTTTGTGGCGGGGGCGCTGCGCCGCGCCGCCGCGCAGTACGCCGACCAGTCTTTTCAGTACGGCGACCCGGCGGGCAGCATAGAGTTGCGCCGCGCTTTGTCGAAAAAGCTCGCCGCCATTCATTTGCATGTGGGGCCAGAGCAGTTCATCACCACCGTGGGCGCCACCCACGGGCTGGACATCGTGAGCCGCACCCTGCTGCGTGCGGGCGACTACGTGATGGTGGAAGAGCCTGGGTGGAGCGTGGAGTTTGCGCGCCTGGCGGCGCTGGGCGCACGTATTCTGCCGGTGCCGCGGGGTGCCGACGGCCCGGACCTGGCGGTGATGGAGCGTTATTGCCAGGCGCATGCGCCGAAGTTGTTCGTCAGTGTGAGTGTGCTGCACAACCCCACGGGCCACAGCATCTCGCCGGGCAGCGCACACCGCGTGTTGACGCTGGCCAACGCGCACAACTTCTACATCGCCGAAGACGACACCTACAGCCATCTTGCGCCCGAACACGCCACCCGCCTGTGTGTGCTCGACGGCCTGCAGCGCACCATCTACGTCAGCGGCTTCGCCAAAATCCTGGCACCCGGCTGGCGCGTGGGCTACATCGCCGCGCCGCAAGAACTGGTCGAGCCGTTGATCGAGACCAAGCTGCTGGCCACGCTGTCAACGCCTTCATTGCTGGAGCATGCTCTGGCCTGGTGTATAGACCAGGGCCAGCTGCGCCGCCACGCCGAACGTGTGCGCGCCAAGCTCGACCAGGCGCGTGTGCGCAGCGTCAAGCTGGCGCTGGCCTCGGGTTGTACGCTGGCCTCGGAACCGGCGGGTCTGTTTGGTTGGCTGGACACCGGTGTGGACACCGACGCCTTGCTGCAGCGCCTGCTTGACCAGGGCTACATGATCGCCCCCGGTGCCTTGTTCCACGCCGAGCGCAAACCTTCTACGCTGATGCGTATCAACTTTGCGGCGACACAGGAGCCGGCTTTCTGGCAGGCGTTTGTGCTGGCGCGGGATGAGATGCGCGCGGGTTGAGCGCTAAAGCTTTTACTTCACCACCGGCTGCACCTTGAGCGTGACCAGCGTGCGCAGCAGCGCGCGGTTGGCGTCATCCATGGGCATATTGTGTTTGGCGCAGGTGGCGCGTATGGCGGCGGTGTCGTCGCGGCTTTGCGAGCAGGCGATGTCGAGTGCGGCCGCATACGGGCCGGTGTGGTTCACCGTGGCGTCGTAGATGCGGTCCGACAGCGGCAGGCGGCGCAGCAGCCCTGGCAGGGGCTCATCCAGCAGCAGGTTGAGCTGCGAGAAAAGGCCGCAGAGGTAGATGTCGCGGCGCAGGCTTTCTTCTATGCCGGCGTCCAGAAGGTGTTCCATCAGGCGCGCGCGCAGCACCATGGCCACCTTGACGGGGTGCATGTTGATGTCGTTCGAGGCCTTGGGCAGTTGCGCTGCCAGCCACTTCGCCAGCGAGCCATAACCCATCATCATCAAGCCGTGGCGCAAGGATGAGATGCCGGTGCGCAGACCTATGCCTGCGGAATTGACGTGCGCCAGGAAGCGATAGGCCAGCACCGGCTCCTCACCCATGATGGATTCGATCTGCTCCATCGACTTGTCGGCTTCCAGCCCCTTGATGATGCGCAGCATGGTGCGATGCTCGGGGGCAATGGCGTGGTGGCGGTGTGCGTGCAACACATCTTCGTCGGGCCAGTTGAGCAAGGCGAAGGCGTCGCTTTGGTCCAGGCAGTGCTCCATCAGCGGGCGGCTGTGGATGTCTTCGTAAATGTGGCCTGCGGTGACCGGGCTGCCGGCCGAGCGCACGGTCTGGCCGGCGCCGCCAGCGGCGCGGTTGGCACGCAGCGCGGCCGCGGCCTGCAATGCCGTGAGTGCCTGCTGGGGCGACAGCGTATGCATCTGGCGGGAGAAGCAGGGAGCGAGCGATGCATCCGGCTGGGCGTCCACCGCACCACGCCAGACCATGCGCAAACCACGCGCGTGTGCGGCGCGCACACGCTGCTCCATGGCGGCGTCATTCTCCAGCCAGCGCTGGGGTACTTCGATCCACAGCGTGGTGGTGTTGGTGGGGGCGTGCTCCAGCGCGTCGATCAGCAGTTCCACCGATTGCAGTGACAGCAGCAATGGCGGCGCGGTCAGGGTGCCGATTTCGGTCAGGGTATGCAGCAGATGCGGTGCGTCGACGGGCGCATTCGGCACCGCCTCGATCAAAAGCTGAATGCCTGCGAGTTCGCGGTCGCGGCCCCAGAGTGGCCGGTAACCCAGAGTGATGCTGCCGAGGACGGAAGGAGACATTTATGAGGGTGCGCTTTCAGCTGATGAAGTTGAACAACGAGAGTTTCTGGATCTGTGCGTACGACTGTAGCGCGGCCGAGTAAGCGGTTTGTTGCGTGGCCAGGTCGGACAGGCCTTGCACCATGTCAATGTCTTCGGCGCGCGAGCGGTCCGACTCCAGCTGAACCGAGCGGGTTTGCTGCAGCGCATCGATGCGGTCCACCCGGTTGAGCAGGTCGCCAGCGTAACCGCGCGAGGATTCGATGCGTGCCATGCCGGCGTCGATCTGTGTCAGCGCTTGGGTGATGCCGTGTGTCAGGTTGCCGGTGAGTGTGTTGGCCGTGGTGTTGGTGCCACTGTTGGCGCCGGCGTTGCGGATGTCGGCAATGGTCTTGTCGAGCACACTGAACACATCGGTCTTGGTGCTGTCGGTGATGGTGAAGTTGTCGCCGTTGGCGGGTGCGCCGCTGGGGGTGATGATCATGCCGTCGAACTTGATCGGTGTGCCCGAGGTGTAGGCAATATTCGTCAAGGGCGTCCCCACAGGATATTCAGCCGGTAAGCCGGTGGTGGTGTTCATGACGGAGTAGGTCGTGGCCTTGGTGGTCGGGTCCACCGTGAATGTAAGACTGTAGTCGTTGCCGGTCAATAAAGATGGGGTTTCCACCTGTCCCAGATCGACCCAGGCGCCGCCGGTGTTGGTGCTGGCGTAATCGACTGTGAACACACCATTGCCGGTGGGCACACTCATCCAGGCGGCCTGGCCGTCCAGCGTGGGCGACACGGACACTTCACTGCTGGGCTTTTGGCCCGGCGTGGCCAGGTATTGCGTGCCGGTGCTGGCATCGACAAAAGGTGTGGCCGAGCTGTTGAGGCCGCTGAACAGCGGCTGGCCGCTGCCGTCAGTCTTGTTGGTATAGCTGAACAGTTGGTCGCGCAGCGATTGCAGTTCCTGCAGCAGTGCGCTGCGCTCGGTGGCGCTGTAGCTGCCGTTGCCAGCGGCAACCACCTTCTCGCGGAAGGTTTGCAGCAGGTCGGTGGCACTGCCCAGCGTGGATTCAGCCATTTCCATGGAGTTGCGTTGCGCCGCCAGGGCGCGCTGCTCGGTTTCCACGCGCGCCATACGCGTCTGGGCACGTTCGGCCTGGGCAGCGGCGGTCGGGTCGTCGCTTGGGCGCACCACGCGCTTGCCGGCCGTGATGTGTTCTTGTAGGGTGGACAGGGTGCTCAGCCGGGTCTGCAGATTGCGGATGGCGGAGTCATAGGTGTTGTAAGAGCTGACGCGGGAGTAGGACATGAAAGGCTCCGGTAAATACAGTTCGAAAAGAAGCTCAGCCCACGCTTTGCAGCATCGAGTCGAAGATCGTCTGCGCCACCTGGATCATCTTGGACGATGCCTGGTAGGCCTGTTGGTACTGGATCAGCTTGGCGGCTTCTTCGTCGAGGTTGACACCGCTGACCGATGCCTTGTCGGAGGCCGCGTTGGCGGCAATCGCCTGCGACACCGTGGCCGCGTATTGCGCGCTCTGGGTGCGTACGCCGATTTCGGCGATCAGACTGGCGTAGCCGTCGGTCATGGTGGCGCCGTCAAACGTGGCCAGGTCGCGCAGGTCCATCAGCTTGTCGGCGTTGCCCGCGTTCAGCGTGTAGTAACCCGTGCCGCCGTTGGCTGGCGTGGCGTCCTGCACTTTGATGACATCGCCGGTGGCGGGGGTGCCCGTCAGCTTCAGCGCCCAACCGTCGATGGTGATGGTGCTGCCTGGGGTGTAGGTGTAGGAGCCTGCGGCTGGATTGGTGGAGCCGGCCAGCGTATAGGTGGCTGGTGAGGTGCTGGCATCAAAGGTCAGCGTCACGCCGGTGGCGCCGGGCATGTCGAAGCCGTTGGCGGTGGCTTCCAGCGAGGCCACGGCGACGGTGCCGGTGTTGGCCGCGCCTATCACCGGCTCGATGATGCTGGCCGCGGCCAGGTCGCGTGGGTTGCTGATCGCCACACCCATCTGTGCCGCCACGTTGGCCAGCGGCTGCATGACGAAGCGGTCACCCGCCGCCGCGCTGGCGCTGGGGGTGAAGGTCAGGCCGTCGACGGTGACCGGCACCGAGGTGAACGCGACCGGGGCCGAGCCGTCGTCCGGAATACGCGTGAGCGTGCCGGCGGTGGCGCTGGTCATGTTGATTTCGTAGTTGGTCGCCTTGAGCTGTGTGCCGTCGGTCACCGTGATGCCCATCGTGGCTGTGCCCGAGTCGGACAACACCGGGTCGATGCTGATGGGCGTGAACAGGTTGCCGCCCTGCGTGCCGTCCATGGTCAGGCCCAGCTTGTGCTGGTCGTTGACTTCGGTGGCAATCGCCAGCGCCATGCGGCCCAGCAGGTTGCGTCCCTTGACCAGATCGTCGTTCTGGAACTTCAGCAGGCCCGTCATGGAGCCGCCGCCAATCTGCGCCTCGTCGATTTGTGTGACGATGGTGTCGCGCTGCACCGCCAGCTTGGTGTTGTTGTCGGTGAGGATCACCGGCACGGAGCGGTTGCTCTGCACCACCGCCTGGCTGCCGACAAACACGCTGACCGTGCCGTCATCGGCGGCCACGGTGGAGGTCTGCACCAGCGAGTTCAGGTTCTTGATCAGTTCGTCGCGCTGGTCCAGCAGGTCGTTGGGGGCCTGGCCGGTGCCGTTGGTGCGGGCGATCTGCTCGTTGAGCGTGGCGATGCGCGAGGTCAGGCTGTTGATCGACAACACCTGTTCCTTGAGCTCGGCCGTCACGCTGTCCTGGATGTCGCTGATCTGCTGCGCCGTGGTGCGAAAACGCGCGGCCAGTTCATCAGCGCTGGTCAGTGCCACATTGCGCGCCGTGAGGTCGGTAGGCGCATTCACGATGTCCGAGAACGAGTTCAGGAAGTCGCTGACGGCGGCACCCAGGCCCGAGGTGCCGGTGGTGAAGATGTCCTGCAGGCCGGTGAGTTTGTCGGCGCGCGCAGTGTCGGCCGACTGTATGGATTCGGTCAGCGCGGCTTGCTTGGTCAGGAACTGGTTGTAGGTGCGTTGCACCGTGAGGATGTCCACACCCTTGCCGATGTAGCCGCCATTGGTGAATTGGCCGGCCACCTGTTCCAGCACCACCGTTTGGCGCGAATAACCGGCGGTGTTGACGTTGGCGATGTTGTGACCAATGGTGGTCAGCGCGGCTTGGTTGGCCTGGAGTGCACGTGCACCGACGTTGAGTAAGCTGCTCACAGTAGTTCCCTTTTTTTAAACGTAGGCGCGGCGTAGTTGCTCGGTGCGGTCGATGGCGCGGCTGAGCTTGCTGGCGTATTGCGGGTCGGTGGCGTAGCCGGCACGTTTGAGCTCGGTGGCATAGGCCAGGGCCGAGGTCTTGTCGCGCGCTTCGGCGTAGCGCGGGTTCTCGTTGATCAGGCGTGCATAGTCTTTGAACGACTCTTCGTACGAGTCGTAGGCGCGGAACTTGGCGACCACTTTGCGCGGCTCGCCGTTGATGTATTCGGTGGTGGTCACGCTGGCGGTCTTGCCGGTCCAGTTCGCCCCTGCTTTGATGCCGAACAGGTTGAACGAACTGCTGCCATCGGCCTTGCGGATTTCGCTTTTGCCCCAGCCGGTTTCGTGGCCGGCCTGGCCCAGCATGAAGCTGGCGGGAATGCCGCTGGCTTGTTCAACCTTGGTGGCCACCTCGTTGTGCTGCTGCACAAAGTTGGTCTGGCTCGCGCTGGGTGGCGTCTTGAAGTTGCTCACCGGCGGGGCCAGGTTGATTTTGCCGCCAGCGCCGCCCACCGTAGTGCCGTCCGGCCGCACCACCTGGCGCGAAAGCTGGCGCTCAATCGCTTCGGACAAACCACCGGGCTGGCCCGACATGGCCAAGGACAGTTGTTGGTCCAGCATGTCGGAGCCCAGGTCACCGGCAGGACTATCGAGCAGGCCGGATTTGACGGTGGCGTCGCGCATGCTCTTGATCAGCTCACGCATGAACAGCGATTCCAGCTGTTTGGCCGATTCCTTGATCGCCGCAGGGGTGTCATTGCCAGCCTGGAACTTCAGTGCATCAAGCGACTTGACATCGGCTGCCAGCACGTTGCGCGGCGACATGGTGGAAGTGGAAGAGATGGTCATGTCAGATTACCTCCAGGTCAGCGTTCAGGGCACCTGCGGCCTTGATGGCTTGCAGAATGGCCAGCAAATCCTGTGGTGTGGCGCCCAGCGTGTTGAGTGCGCGCACCACATCTCCAAGTTGTGGCGAGGCAGGCACCTGGATGACCTTGCCCTGGCCCGTCTTGATTTCGACACTGCTTTGCTGCGACACCACGGTGGCGCCTTGGGTGAACGCGTTGGGCTGGCTGATCACCGGCGTGGTGCTGATGCTGATGGACAAGTTGCCGTGGGCAATGGCGCATGGCCCCAGCGTGACGGCCTGGTTCAACACAATCGAGCCGGTGCGCGAGTTGATCACCACCTTGGCCGCGGGCACACTGGCCTCGAGCGGAATTTCCTCCACATCGGCCAAAAAGCTGACGCGGGCATTGGTGTTGATGGGTGCGCGCACCTGCACTGTGCGGCCATCGAGGGCGTTGGCCAATCCCGCGCCCATACGCGAGTTGATCGCTGCCGCCACACGGCGCGCGGTTTGGAAGTCGTTGGTATTCAGATCCAGGGTGACGAAATCACCGGTCTGCAGTGGCGACGGCACGGCACGCTCGACCTGTGCCCCGCTGGGAATTCGGCCTGCGTTCAAATGGTTGACCTGCACCTTGCTGCCACCTGCGGCAGCGCCCGCGCCACCGACCATCAGGTTGCCTTGGGCGAGTGCATAGATTTCGCCGTCGGCACCACGCATGGGTGTGGCAATCAACAAGCCGCCGCGCAGCGACTTGGCATTACCCATGGAGGACACCACCACGTCGATCTGCTGGCCGGGCTGGGCAAAGGCCGGCAGTTCCGCGGTGACCACCACAGCCGCCACGTTTTTCAATTGCAAAGAGGACGCCACGCTGGCGGGCAGCACGATGCCCATCTGCTGCAGGTAGTTGGCCAAGCTCTGCGTGGTGTAGGGCATCTGGGTGGTTTGGTCGCCGGTGCCGTCCAAGCCAACGACCAGGCCGTAGCCGGTCAACTGGTTGGTACGTACGCCTTGCACACCAGCCACTTCCTTGATACGAAGCGCTTGCGCGGGTGTGGCGGCCAGGCCCAGCGCGAGCGCCAGTCCAGTGGCCCAGAGGGAGGCGGTTTTGAGTAGGGGTAGTCGCAGGGAAAACATGGCAGACCGTCCTGTTTGGAGCTGGTTGAAGAGCATTCTGTGTGGCTTAGAACGGGGCGATATTCATGAAGAAGCGAGACAGCCAACCCATGGATTGGGCTTCGCCCTGGGCCCCGCGACCCTTGGATTCGATGCGCACATTGGCCACAGCATTCGAGCTGACGATGCTGTTGGGCAGGATGGCGCGTGGGTCTACCGTGCCGGTGAAGCGCAGCACGTCGACGTTCTCGTTCACACCAATCTGCTTCTCGCCGCTGACCACCAGATGGCCGTTGGGCAGCACTTGCACCACGGTGGTGGTGATGGCGCCCGTGAAGGTGTTGGCGCTTTCGGTTCCGCCCTTGCCGGAGAAGCTGTTTGACGAGCTGGCCCCGAGGTTGAGCTTGTCAAAAATGGAGGCGCCAGGTTTGACCAGCGGCAATGCGGTGATGCCGGCTTCGTTCTCAGCCGTGCGGTCAATGGTGGAGGTGGACGACTGCTTGGCCGACACGTTTTCCACAATTTGAATCGTCAGGCTGTCGCCGACCAGACGCGGGCGGCGGTCCTCAAAAAATGGACGGTAGCGCGAGGCCATGTAGATGCCGCCGGTGGTGGGTATGACCTGCGGTGCTTCGGCTGGAATTTGCAGCGGGACGGTGGGTTGTACGAAGTCGACCTTGGGCGACTGGCGCAGCGTTTCGCAGCCGGTGCAGAAAATGCAGACCGCCACGAGCAGGGGCCACCACAGCCGTGAGGAGGAATCGAGGTTGGTGTTTGTGTTCATGGCAGTCTCGGTGAAACGCGGGAGCAAACTTTTCAGGGCTGCTCAGAGCTGGGCCAGCTTTTGCAGCATCTGGTCCGAGGTCTGGATGGCCTTGGAATTCATTTCGTAGGCGCGTTGCGTCTGGATCATGGTGACCAGCTCCTGCACCACGTTGACGTTGGAGGTTTCCAGGAAACCCTGCGATACCTGGCCCATGCCGTTGGTGCCGGGCGTGCCGTTTTGCGGCTGGCCAGAGGCGGCGGTTTCAGTGAACAGGTTTTGTCCCTTTGGCTCCAGGCCAGCCGGATTGATAAACGTGGCCAACGCCAGGTTGCCCACGGGTTGTGGCGTGGGGTTGTTCGGCAGCACCACGGTCACGGCACCGGCGGCGCTGATGGTGATGCTTTGTGCGGTGGGCGGGATGGTGATGCCGTTGGCCACGGTCAAACCGTTGGCGGTGACCACGCGGCCTTGTGAATCGAGCTGGAACGTGCCGTCGCGCGTGTAGCCAATCGAGCCGTCGGGCATGTTCACCTGGAAGAAACCGTTGCCTTGAATGGCCACGTCGAGCGCGTTGGTCGACTGCTGCAGGCTACCTTGTGTATAGGAGCGGCTGGTGGCGACGGTGCGCACACCCAGGCCCAAATGCAGGCCGGTGGGCAATTGGGATTGTTCGGTGGTGTCGGCGCCCACCTGGCGAAGATTTTGATAGATCAAATCTTCGAACACGGCGTTGGCGCGCTTGTAGCCGGTGGTGGACACGTTGGCCAAGTTGTGGGAGATCACGTCCAGCTGGGTTTGCTGGGCTTCCATGCCGGTTTTGGAGATCCACAGAGAGTTGATCATGTCATTTCCTCGATTAGGTGCGTGGGTCGAAGCAGGCTTTAGGGCCTATCAACCCTGGACGCTCAGCAACTGGCTGGCGGTCTTGTCATTGGTTTCGGCGTTTTGCAGCAGGCGCATTTGGGCTTCAAATTGGCGTGCCACCTGGATCATGCCGACCATGGTTTCCACGGCGTTGACGTTAGAGCCTTCAATTGCGCCCGGCTCCATCTTGGCATTCGCATCATTCGCCAGCGGCTCGCCAGTGGCGGTGCGAAACAGCGCATCGTCGCTGCGCACCAGGCGCTCGTCATCGGCCGGCGTGGCCAGTTTCAGTCGGCCCAATTTGGTGGGCGCCTGGCCTTCCACGGTGGCGGTGATGCTGCCGTCGTAACCCATGTTCACTTGGGCGCCCTGGGGCACGTCAATCGGCGCGCCGCCGTCGGACAACACCAGCAAACCCTTGCTGTTGACCAGTTGTCCTTCGGGCGAAATTTCAAAGGTGCCGTTGCGCGTATAGGCTTCAGTGCCATCCAGGCCCTGCACCGCGAACCAGGCGTTGCCCGAGGCTGCGGCGTCCAGGTTGCGGTTGGTACGCTGGATAGGGCCGGCCAGGTTGGAGTGGCCGGCCGTGGCTTCCAGGGCAAACACGCGGGTGCTCGAACCAGGACCATTCAGCGGCACCGAACGGAAGGTCGACAACTCGGCGCGGAATCCGTTGGTGGAAACGTTGGCCAGGTTGTTGGCCAGCACCGCCTGCCGTTGCGAGGCGGTGGCGGCACCGGTCATTGAGGTGTAGATTAAATGGTCCATGGCGCGGGGCCTCTATGTGACTGCTAAAGGGCGCGTGCTTAGCGCATGTTGACCAGGGTAGACATCACCTGGTCCTGTGTCTTGATGGTTTGTGCGTTGGCCTGGTAGGCGCGTTGCGCGGTCATCATGTTGACCAGCTCGGCGGTCAGGTCGACGGTGGAGTCTTCCAGCGCACCGGCCTGCAGCGAACCGAAGTTGCCGTTGCCTGGTGTGCCGGGCACGGGTGCGCCCGATTCCGACGTGGCCAGCCAGTAGCTGCCTTGCGGGTTCAGGCCTTGCACGTTGCGGAAGTTCACCAGCTGGATGGAGCCGGCGATTTGCGTCACACCATTCGAGAAGCGAGCGGTGATGTCACCGTTGTCGGCGATGCTGATGCCGGTCAATTGGCCGGGCGCGCTGCCGGTCTGCGTGATGTCGGTCACGGCAAACGACTTGGCGTCCTGCGTCAGACGGCTCAGGTCCAGCGGAATGTCGAACGCGGCCGTTGCACTCGAGGCCACTTGCACGCCGGTCAGCGATAACGGGTCAGTTGGTGTGGACGACACATATTTTCCGTCGGCGTCGAAGGTGACGGAGCCAATCGGTGTGGTCATGTCGCTGGTGGTGCCACCGCCTTTGGAGTAGTCGGCGTAGACGTCCCAGGTGTTGGCTGCGGTCTTGGAGAAATAGACGCCCACGGGGATCGAGGCGCCCTGGGTGTCATACACGTCGAGCGAAGTGCCGTAGGTGGTGACGGCGGTCGGCGGTGTGGTGCTGGCGGCAATCGCCGTGCGTGTGTCCAGGTTCAGTTCTAGCGAAATATTGTCCGTGACCGTGCCCGCGACACCCTTGCCCGTGGGCAGTGTCAGCGGCACGCCGGTTTGCACGGCGCCGGTGATGGGGTCGGTGACGTTGCCGATCAGCTTGGCACCATCATTGGTGATGATGTTGCCGCTTTCGTCGAGCTTGAAGTTGCCGGCGCGGCCATAGGCCATGCTGCCGTCGGTGAGCTGCAGCTGGAAGAAGCCCGAGCCGTTGATGGCCACGTCCAGGTCATTGCCCGTGACGGTGATGTTGCCTTGTGTGAATTGTTGCGAGATGGCATTCACCACCACACCGATGCCGGCGCCGCCGCCAGCGGCTTGGGTCAGGGAACTGGCGTAGAGCTCGGCGAACTCGGCGCGCGAGGCTTTCATGCCTGTGGTGTTGGCGTTGGCGATGTTGTGGCCAATGACGTCCAATCCCTTGCTGGCTGCGTTCAGCCCGGACAGGCCTTGTTGAAAACTCATGATGAACTCCTGTTAGAAATGGAGGTGATGAAGAGGTTGGTTTAGAGAATGGCCTTGATGGCGCTGTAGTCGACCGTGCCGCCTTTGAGCAGCGACAGCTTGAGCGCACCGTCTTCGGCGCCGACCGACAAGACCTTGTCGGACATCAGCGCGGTGGAGCCGACGGCGCTGGAGCCATTGGTGGCGACCACCTTGAACGTCAGGTCGCCCGTGCCGCTGTAGGTGGAGGTGTCCCAGGCAAACGAGTAACGACCCGCTTCCAGCGAGCCCATGGGCAGCGTGCCTATCATCTTGCCGGAGGACGAGTAGATTTGTACCGTCACATTGGCGGCCTTGCCGTCCAGGTCGAAGGCTCCGCCACCGGTTTTCGATTCGGTGTCGAGGTTGAGCGTGTCGCCTTCGGTCATCACCGTGCGGCCGACCATGGTGCCGCCTTGCATGACCTGCAGCGAGGTGAATTGGTCCGACATGCTCTTCATTGTTTCGTTGAGCTGCTGGATGCCGGTGACCGTGTTGATCTGTGCGATCTGAGTGGTCATTTCGGCGTTGTCCATAGGGTTCATCGGATCCTGGTTGTTCAACTGCGCCACCAGCAGCTTCAGGAATCGATCTTGCTGGTCACCAATCGTCGAGGACGACGAGCTGGTGCTGGAGGAACTCGCGGTGTCCCACGAACTGCTAATGCCATTGACTGCCATGATTTGGTCCTTGGTTGTTGTTTTGTTTATTGACCCATTTGCAGGGTTTTGAGCAACAGGGTCTTGGCCGTGTTCATGACCTCGACGTTGTTCTGGTAGGAGCGCGAGGCGGAGATCATGTTGACCATTTCCTCCACCTGGTTGACGTTGGAGTGGGTCACGTAGCCATCAGCGTCGGCCAGGGTGTTGTTGGGGTCGAGCACCTTGCGGCCGGGGGTGTCGTCCTCGGTGATTTCCTTGACGCGCACGCCGGCTGAGCTTTCTGCGCCCAGCAGTTCGGTTTGGAACACCACGCGGCGGGCCTTGTATGCGCTGCCATCGGGGCCGGCTACGGCGTCGACATTGGCCAGGTTACTGGCCACAACGTTGAGGCGTTGTGACTGCGCGCTGATCGCGCTTCCAGAGACGCTAAAAATGGAAAACATCGACATGAGGTGCTCCTTGGATGTTTGAAATGAGGTGCTTTACTGGCCTTGGATGGCGCTGAGCATGGTTTTGCTTTGGCCGTTGATGAAGCGCAGCGTGGCTTCATAACGCACGGCGTTGTCGACGAAGTTGGCGCGTTCGCGGTCCAGGTCAACGGTGTTGTTGTCCATGTTGGGCTGGCTTTGCACGCTGTAACCCAGCGCAAGAGTGCTGGCACCCGAGAGATCGGGGCTGGGGATCTGCATGTGCCGCTTGTCGGTCTGGCTGGCTCCGGCAATCGTGGAGCCGCCACCCATGGCCGCTGCCATGGCATCGCCGAATTTGAAATCGCGCGCCACATACCCGGGGGTATCCACGTTGGCGATGTTGCTGGAGATCGTGCGCTGGCGCTCGGCGCGCAGCAGCAGTGCCTTGGTTTGAATGTCCAGGCTTCCAACCAGTTTGTCCAGCATAGTGTTCCCCTTGAATGCGGTCGTATGTGCGGTCTTTTGTGCAGTAGTTGCACGGCAGCGGCGCCATAGGAGTGGTCCGCTGATGCGATGGGGAAATTATGGGAACGCCAGCTTCGCGCGAAGTGGCGAAGAGGGGGGTGAATGCGGTGCAGTTCCAGGGTTTGCCGCAGCCTGTTCTCCCTATAGTGCTGGGACCGTGTGGTGGTTTGCCGACTCTGTGGCAGATGTCCAGGCGGTGTCGCCAGGAGGTTTTATGCACACATCTTCAAAAGTCATGCCCTGGGCCCGTGGGCTTGCTGCTGCGTTGGCGTTATCGGGCTCGGCGCTGAGTGGTTTTGCGCAGCAAGCGCAGCCGCCGGCAACGGCAGACGGCGGCTACACCGCCGCGACCCGCCAATGGGTGGACGACGCTCTGGCCCAATCCAGTGCCACCAACGCCATGCCACTGCGCATGGAGGTCACGGTGGGCGCATTGGATTCGCGTCTGCGCCTGGCGTCCTGCGGCAAGGTTGAACCCTATTTGCCCACTGGTGGCAAGCTCTGGGGCAAAAGCCGCATTGGCCTGCGCTGTGTGGATGGCGTGACGCGCTGGAATGTGTTTTTGCCCATCACCGTCAAAGCCTATGGCCCGGCCTGGATCTTGCGTGGACCGGTGGCCGCAGGCGCAGTACTCACCCAGGACGATGCCATGCAGGGCGAGATCGATTGGGCCGAAGATTTTTCCCCCATCGTCGCCAATGCTGACCAATGGGTAGGTGCGGTGGCTGCGCGGGCTTTGATGCCTGGGCAGGCGATGCGATTTCATATGGTGAAGCAGCCGCAAGTGTTCCAGGCCGGAGCCCAGGTGCGTGTCGTGGCTGAAGGCAATGGTTTCCAGGTGGCTTCGGATGGGCAAGCCATGCAGGCCGGCGTGATCGGCCAACCCGCACGTGTGCGCATGGAAAATGGCCGGGTAATGTCGGGCGTGGTTTTGGATGCACGCACCATCAAATTAGAAATGTAGACAAATTGCGTATACGCAGTGAAAATGTCTAAAGTAAGCCGCCAGATGGTCGATACCATGACTACAAGGTCCCGCACATGGGAACTACGGAGCGTGTGATGAAGATTGGACAGACCCCTGAATTGCCAGCCTTGGCTGGTGTGCCTGACAACAAGAAAGTTGTGCAGGAAAAAGAAGCGGCGCCGGCCGGCGTGGCGCGTGAAGGGGTGCGCGCAACCACTAGCGGCGCATCTGTATCGGTATCGACCATGGTGCGTTCACTTGAGCAGTCCAGCAAAGGCGTGACGGCCGATTTTGATGAAAAGAAGGTGGCCGAGTTGCGTGCCGCCATCGCCAATGGCACTTTCAAGGTCGATGCAGAAGCGATCGCCGACAAATTGCTGGCCAACGCGAGCGAAATGCTCAGCGTGAATCGCAATTACTGAATACAACTACCGAGAACTGGGCCGGCACATGACCGCACAACTGTCTGATACCCCTGATTTGAATCGGATTGAGGCCTTGGTTGAAGCGGTGTCCGAAGCCCTGGTCTCGGGTGATGTGCATGAATTGACGGCTGCCAGCGCGGCCTTGCGTGATGCCGTGGCTTCGCTGGCCGGTGTGTCCCGTGGCAAGTCCGGCCTCAAGCCGATGTTGGATCCGGCTTTGCGCGAGCGCATGGAAAAGTTGTCTTTGCAAATGGCCCGTCAACGCGAAGGTGTGCGTCGCCGTGCGGTGGTGGTCGACCGTGCGTTATCTGCGGTCCTGCCGGGTGAAGACGAAACCACCTACGCCAATCAAGTGATGGCCAGCCGCAAACGTTCATCTCCGCCGCGCATCTACACAGCCCTGGCCACCTGACGCGATTGCATTTGTTTCACAAACAAAAACGCCCTTGAGATTTTCAAGGGCGTTTTTTTTATGGCGTAACGCTTGGCGCCTCCAGCGGCGAGATCGCCCAACAGACTCAGTGGCTGCGCATCTTGGCACGCAGGCGGGCGATGGATTGGCTGTGCAGTTGGCAAACGCGCGATTCGGTCACGCCCAGGACAGCCGCGATCTCTTTCAGGTTGAGATCTTTTTCGTAGTACATGCTCATGATGTGCTGCTCGCGTTCGGGCAGGGTCTTGATGGCTTCCACCAGGGCCGCGCGCAAACGATGGTCGCGCAACAGTTGCATGGGGTCGGCTTCACCTTCGTCGGAGACATGGTGATCCAGAAAGCCCGATTCGTCATCGTAGCCGCCGGACATGTCTTCGAGGTAGACCAACTGGGTGCCGCGTACCTTGCCCAGCAGTTCCTGGTAATCGGGCAGGCTCATGTCGAGCTCGGCGGCGATCTCGGATTCGATAGGCACGCGGCCGAGCTTTTGCTCCAGCCGGCGCACCGCCTGTTCAATGTCCTTCTGGCTCTTGCGCGAGCTGCGCGACATCCAGTCGCCCTCGCGCAACTCATCGATCATGGCGCCGCGAATGCGTTGGGTGGCAAAGGTTTCGAACTGCACGCCCTGGTTGACTTCGTACCGGGTCAACGCTTCGGTCAAGCCGATCATGCCCACCTGTATCAGGTCGTCCAACTCGATGTTGGGGGGCAGTTTGGCAATCATGTGATGTGCCAGGCGCCGCACCAGCGGCACGTACTGGCGAATCATGTGTTCGCGATCGAGATGGCCTTTGGCTGTGTACATCAGCGGCTCCATCCCTCTGGCCAGGTTTGCAGCGGAGGTTCGGCCGCGGCTGTGCGAAAGCCAGCCTTGTGCACGGCGAACGAGTCTTCCAGCAGGCGCATCGCCAGCTTAGGGGTGTTCGGGCGGGCTTTGCCACGCACCGCGAACGAGCGCACCGTCATGACTTCCGTGTCCATGTGCAGAAAGGTGCGGGCGCAGTGCTGCAGGGTTTCACCCGCCGAGTTGGCGCGGCGCTCTGCCGAACCTTGTGCGTCGGTGACGAGGGACACGAGCGTAGGCGTCATGTTGGTCTCCACCAAAAACTGCTTGAAGGTCTGGTAACCATTCACGATGGATTTCTTGAATGGCGCCACCATCAGAAGCGGCCGCGAGGCGGTTTCGGGCATCAATTCCATCAACTGTGCCGCAGGTGCGTAAACCACGGCAACGTCGTAGTTTTTCAGGTGATTGGTCAGCGTTTGCAGGCTGCTGTGGTGGGTGCTGCGCTGCGCCACCAATTGGCTCAGCCCCAAACGCGCCGGCATGATGTGTAAGGCTGCGGATTCCTGTTGGAAGTCGGCCAGCCAGTTGCCACGGTTCAGCAGGCTGCTCAGGCCCGGGTTGTCTTCGGTTTCGGTGGCGGTGCCATCCAGCACGGCCACCGATTGCCCGAACTTCTGCAGCGACAGGCAGACCTGCAGCAGCAGCGGTTGTTCCGCTTTTGATTCTCCACGACTAACCACCGGAATGACCCGCAGCCCCACATGTGGCATGGAGCGCCTGAGTCCTTCCCCTTGGTCAATGCTGGGTTCAAGCATGAGCACGGTCCTTGTAGTCAACAGGAGATGCGGGTGAGAAGAAGAAGTTCAAATCCGCTGCCTTGGGATCAAAAACCGATTTGGTCGCTGAGCGCATGGAGTTGCGGATCAGCTTGCCGGCATCGGCGGATTCCCAATCTTCTGGCACCCGTTGCCCATTACACACCCCACGCAACACCAACTGGTGGCGAATCACCGCGTCAAGAGCAGGGCCAAGCTTGACCGCTTCGTCCACCTTGGACAGGATGGCCTGTTGTGTGCCCGTGGTTTTGAACGAGGTCAGCACGTCTTCCAACATGTCGCCATGGCCGCCAGCGTTCAACACCAGCAGGCGGTTGATGTCCGGCAGGTCCAGTACGCCGAGCATGTCACGCTTGCGCGGGTCGCGCGGGGCGATGCCGGTGGTGTCGATCAGCACCATCTTCTTGTTCGCCAGCAGGCTCAGCAAATCTTGCAGTGCAGCACGGTCGTGGGCCAGATGGGCGACGACACCCAGCATGCGGCCATAGGCGCGCAATTGTTCGTGACCGGCCACGCGATAGGTGTCCAGCGTGACCAGGCCTACGCTGTTGGCGCCGTGCATCTGCACACACTGCGCGGCGAGCTTGGCGGCGGTGGTGGTCTTGCCCACGCCAGTGGCACCGACCAAGGCGTAGATGCCGCCTTCCTGTACCAGCGACTGACCGGCTGCGTCGGTCTTCAGGTTGCGTTCCAGCACGTCCATCAACCAGCGCACGGCTTCTGCTGGCGCGGTGTCCTCAGGCAAACGTTCCAAGATGGCGCGGGCCAATGCGGGTGAATAGCCGGCACGGATCAGCTTGAGCATCAGGTTGGATTGGATCGGGTCCTGTTTGGCTTGGCCCAGCCAGGCAAAGGTATTGAAGCGTTCTTCAATCAACTCCTTCATGGCATTCAACTCTTTGACAATGCTCTGCGAAGGCGCATTGTTCGAAGATATCGACGATGGTGCTGCCGCAGGCCTCGTTGTGGGCCGGGAAAATGGCGCCGAATGGTTGGCACGTGGCGCGGCGGTTTGCACGGGAGCGGGGGCTGGTGCGGGCGCCGTGGCGGCAAATGTAGTATTGCTGCCCAGGCCGGTGTCGCCGCTGTCGAGCTCTACTTCATGGCGGCGGCGCAGCATGCGTTCACGCACGTAGTCCTGGAACGACAAGGTGCTCATGGTGAGCTGCTCCACGTCGTCTTCGACGGCGTTGGCCATGATTTCTTCCTCGGCAAAATTGCTGAGGGCGCTGGGGCGGCTGAGGGTTTCGGCGGCTTTCTGCGAAATCTTGCCGGCCTGGATGTTGGAGTGCACCTGGTCCAGCGCTGCGAGTGAGTCCTCGGCAGTGGCGACCACCTCAACGCCGGTGGCGGTGGGGCGGTTGGAGAGAATCAGTGTGCCCTCGCCAAAAGTCATGCGGGCCTTGGCCAGTGCTTCACGGGAAGTGGCGGCGTGGAAGCGTTTGATGTTCATGTGAGTGCACCTCTAAGGATAGGGCCGATGCGAATGGTGTGTGTTTCAGGAATTTCACTGTGCGCCAGCACCTGCAGCCGCGGGGCGACGCGGCGAACCAGGCGCGAGATGGCATTGCGAATCGGGTCGGGTACCAGCAGGCAGGCCGGCACGCCAAGTTCTTCTTGCTTCAGTGCCACGTCGGCGGCGCTGCGGGTCAGCATTTCGGCGACGCTGGGGTCCAGCGACGGACCGGCGGTGTTGCCCAGGGCTTGCACCAGCATGCGTTCCAGGCTGGGCTCTATGGCAATCACGTTCAGTTCGCGCACCGGGCCGTAAATCTGCTGCACGATGGCCGGGGCCAGCGCCACACGGATGCGGCGGGCGAGTTCGGCGGGGTCGGTGGTGCTGGTGGCATGCTCGGCCAGCGACTCGACGATGGTGCGAATGTCGCGGATGTGCACAGACTCTTCCAGCAGCAACTGCAGGACTTTCTGGAATGTGGCAATCGAGACCATTTTGGGAACAACTTCTTCGATCAACTTTGGCGCTTGGCGGCTGATGTGATCCACCAGCTGCTGGGTTTCTGTCCGGCTCAGCAAACGGGCTGCCTGGACTTGCATCAAGTGTGACAAATGCGTCGCCATCACGGTTTCCGAATCAACCACGGTAAAACCTGCCAATTGCGCCGCTTCCTTCTGGCGTTCGTCTATCCAGTGGGCTGGCAAGCCAAACGCGGGGTCGGTGGTGGCGGTGCCAATCAGTGGTGTGGTGATGCCGCCGGGGTTGATGGCCAGGTACATGCCGGGGAAGGCTTCGCCTTCACCCACCACCACGCCGCGCAGTGTGATGCGGTAGGCGCTGGGTTTCAGTTCCAGGTTGTCGCGCACGTGCACGGCAGGTGGCAGGAAACCCACCTCCTGCGCAAACTTGCGCCGCACCCCCTTGATGCGGGTGAGCAAATCGCCCTGGCGGGACTTGTCGACCAGGGTGATCAGGCGGTAGCCCAGTTCCAGGCCCAGCAGGTCCACGGGTTGCAAGTCGTCCCAGGTGGCTTCGCCATCGGTGGGCGAGGGCGGTGCGACGACCGCGGTGTCTGCGGGCGGCGGACGGCGTGCAATCAGCCAGGCGCCATAACCCAGGACCGCGGCCATGGACAGAAACACCAGGTGCGGCATGTTGGGCACCAGGCCCAGCAGCGCCAGAATGCCAGCGGTGATGGCCAGCACTTTGGGGGAGGTGAACAATTGGCCAACGATCTGTTTGCTGATGTCGTCGTCCTTGCCCACGCGCGAGACCACCATGGCCGCTGCCACAGAGACCAACAGGCCGGGAATTTGCGCCACCAGCGCATCACCCACGGCCAGCAGGATGTAGCTGTCGGCGGCTTGTTTGGCGCTGAGGTCGTGTTGCAACATGCCGATGGTGAAGCCACCGACGATGTTGATGAGCAGAATCAAGATGCCGGCGACGGCATCGCCGCGCACAAACTTCGAGGCACCGTCCATGGAGCCGAAGAAATCGGCTTCCTCGGCCACTTCGGCACGGCGGCGTTTGGCTTCCTTTTCGTTGATCAGACCGGCGTTCAAGTCGGCATCCACCGCCATCTGTTTGCCGGGCATGGCGTCCAGGGTGAAACGCGCCGAGACTTCGGCAATGCGTTCTGCACCTTTGGTCACCACGATGAAGTTGATGACCACCAGGATGGCAAACACGATCAAGCCGACGGCGAAGTTGCCACCGATCAGAAAGTGTCCGAACGCTTCGATCACCGCGCCTGCAGCGCCGGGGCCGGTGTGCCCTTCGAGCAGCACCACCCGGGTGGAGGCGACGTTGAGCGACAGCCGCATCAGGGTGGTCAGCAGCAGCACCGATGGAAACGCCGCGAAGTCCAGCGGCCGGATCATGTAGGCGGCGACCATCATCACCATCAGCGCCACGGCGATGTTGACGGTGAAGAAGATGTCGAGCAGCCAGGCCGGCATCGGCAGAACCATCATCGACAGGATGGCGATCACCAGGATTGGTGCCGACACCCCTTGCATGAGTGCGGCATTCTTGCCCACCCATAGTTTCATGGAATTGACTTGCGTGTTCATGTGGCGCTCTCTGGGAGAACAGTCTTGCTAAGGGGGTCCAGCTCGGGCGGGACAAAAGGCTGGGCAAAAATATCGGGCATGGGGCCTTCACCACGCATGGCGGCTTTGACGCGGTACACATAGGCCAGCACCTGCGCCACCGCGGTGTAGAGCGAGGAGGGAATTTCTTTGTTCAGATCGGCGTGGGCATACAGGGCGCGCGCCAGGGTGGGGGACTGCAGCACGGGGATGGAATGGGCGTTGGCCACTTCGCGGATCTTCATGGCGACCAGGTCGGCACCCTTGGAGATGACTTGCGGCGCAACCATGGTCTTTTCGTCGTATTTCAGGGCGACGGCAAAGTGGGTCGGGTTCATCAACACAAAGTCGGCCTTGGGCACCGCGCTGACACTGCTGCGGTTGGCGATTTCGCGTGCGCGGCTACGCATGCGGCCCTTCATCTGCTGGTTGCCGTCAGCCTCTTTGTGTTCCTGCTTCACTTCCTGGTGCGACATCTTCAAGCGCTTGTGCAGCAGGAAGCGCTGCAGCGGCACATCGATCAGCGCCACGGCAAACACCACCAGCATCAGCATCGCCAGGCCGGAGGTAATCCATTGCGCCAGCTGGGACAAGGCCGACACCGAAGGTTGCATGATGAGTGAAGCCACCGATTGCAGGCTGCTGGAGATGTAGCTCCAGGACACCGCAAACAGAATCGAGGTGATGAGCACGAGCTTGGCCACGTCGGTCAACTGCTGCAGGGAGAACAGCCGGGTGATACCGCTCAGGGGGTTGAGCCGGGTCAGGTCGGGCATCACCGGCTTGGTGCTGGCGATCCAGCCGCCTGCGGCAATGGTGCTGCCGATGGCGGCAGCGAGCACGATGAACGCAAACGCCGCGCTGGACAAAAGACCGATGGCGGTCATGTTCATCAGGCGGTCGAGCATGATGTTGGGGTTGTTGACCGTGCCCGTGCCAAACGTCAGCTGCTGGCTGATGCTGAGCTTGAAGCGCTCGAAAGCGGCTGGTCCGAAGATCAGCAAGGACGTCAATCCCACGCCTAACACGGCGAGGTGGGACAGTTCTTTCGAGCGGGAGGCCTGACCATCCTTGCGCGCCTGCTGAAGCTTTCGCTCAGTGGCGGGTAGGTTTTTGTCTTGGCTGGATGATTCCATGGCAATGGGGCATTAACGGTTTCCCATTGTCTGCACCCCATGCCAGGGCTAAAGGCGGAAAAGTGGGGCGCTTGCCCCTCTTATCCCAAGCCTTGCGGGCTTAGAACCCGAGGCTTGCCAGCAGATCGTCGACCTGCGATTGGTCGGTGACCACGTCTCCGCCTGGATTGGCGTCAACCACCGGGCCGGCCAGTTTTTCTGGTGGCTTGGCTGGCGCCGCAGCGACCGCCAACTCGGTGCCAGGTGGTGCGGTCTTGATCAGCAGCTGCACCAACTGGTCTTCAATGGTGGCGGCGAGATTCACCACCCGCGCAATGACCTGGCCCGTCAGATCGTGAAAATCCTGGGCCATCATGATTTCGGTGAGGTGGCTGTCGATGTCCTTGGTGGCTCGCTCCACATCTGCCACGAAGTTGTAGACCGCACCGGTCGCGACCGCATGTACGGGGTCCTTGACAAGCAAGGCACCGACGCGGCGGGTTTCGTCGGCGATGTAGTCGTGTTGTGTCTTCGCCATTTCCACCCGCATCAGCACCTTTTCGGCGGCTTCGCCGGTGAGGCGGGCGATGTAGGACAGGCGGGACTGGGCGTCCGGCAGTTCGCTGACACTGCCTTTGAGTTTGTCGGTGTATCCGAGCTCATTCAGCGAGTCGTGTAATTGCCGAGTCAACAACCCAATCTTGTGGTGAACATCGGATTCAACGGCATCCGACTCCACTTGCGTTGAGGTCGGATCGTTGCTCATTCTTGTTGCAGCCCGAGTTTCTTCAGGATTGCCAGCACCTTGTCTTCGAGAATCGCTTTGGTAAAGGGTTTGACGATGTAGCCGGCGGCACCACCTTGGGCGGCCATCACGATGTCTTCCTTGCGGGCTTCCGCGGTCACCATCAGCACCGGAATGTGTTTGAGCTTCTCGTCTGCCTTGACGGCTGTGAGCAGTTCAAACCCATTCATATTGGGCATGTTGATGTCGCTGACAACAAAGTCAAAATGCCCGTTGCGCAGTTTGTTTAATGCTGCGGCGCCATCTTCGGCTTCTTCGGCATCGGCGAAGCCGCTTTCTTTGAGCAGGTTGCGCACAATGCGACGCATTGTGGAGAAGTCGTCTACGATTAGAAAACGTAGTTCGTTTGCCACGGGTGACCCTTTCGATGTGGGGTTGCTAAAAAGAGGCGCATCTAATGGATCCTCGGTAACTCCGATCACAAACCTACGGTTTCTGCCCCGTCGGTTGCGGATTTTGCACAGGCTCGGCCGCAGATTGTGTCTCGGACGGTATTGTGGCACTACTATTGCCCAGTAAGCGGGCTTCAGCTTCACGTGTCATCACCGTAATGCTGATGCGGCGGTTGACCGGGGCCAATGGGTTGCTTGTGTCCAACAAACTGCTGGATGCCAGGCCCACGACGCGAGCCATTTTGTCGTCTGGCATGCCCGCCGCCACCAATTCCCGGCGTGAAGAGTTGGCCCGGTCGGCAGACAATTCCCAGTTGCTATAGCCACGTTCGCCGTTGCCATAGGGTGTGCGGTCGGTGTGCCCGGCCAGGCTGACGCGGTTCTCAATGCCGCTCAGGGCCGAGCCGATTTCGCGCAAGATATCGCGCATATAAGGCTTCACCAGGGCGCTGCCGCTGTCGAACATGGGGCGGCTCTGGTCGTCGATGATCTGTATCTGCAGCCCGTCGGGTGTTTGTTCTATCTTGATCTGCGAGCGGTATTCCGTCAGCTTGGGGCTGTTGGTGATCATGGCGTCGATCTTGGCACGCAGTGCCGCCATGCGGTTGCGATCCAGCCGCGCCAGTTCAGCCTTGGCGGCGGCTTCGGCGGCCTTTTTTTGTGCCGCAGCTTCTTCTGCGCTCTGCGGGCTCTTATTGGCTTGCCCCACGTCTTTGGTGAGATCGGCGCCGCCGCCGTTCAAGATGCTGTTGCTCGCGCCCGCGCCCGTGCCGCCTTGCATGGCCACTTTCAGTGGGGCATTGAAATAGTCGGAAAGTCCCTTGCGGTCGCCTTCTGTGGTGGAGCCTAGCAGCCACATCAGCAGAAAAAACGCCATCATGGCGGTCACGAAGTCGGCGTAGGCGATCTTCCAAGCGCCGCCATGCGCCGAGTGACCACCCTTTTTGACCCGTTTGATGATGATGGGTTGAAGCTTGCTGCCTTCGCCTGCCATGTCAGCGTCCTACTGATTGTTTCGGTGAATTCAATTACTTCTTCCCGCGAACGTGGCTTTCCAGTTCCAGGAAGCTCGGGCGTTCGGTGGAGAACAGTACTTTGCGGCCAAATTCGATGGCTGTCGCTGGGTTGTAACCCTGCATGCTGGCCAGGAGGGTGGTTTTGATGCACTGAAACTCTTTCGAGCCTTCTTCGGTCTTTTGCTCCAGCAGGCCGGCCAATGGTTCAACCACGCCGTACGCCAGCAAAATGCCCAAAAACGTACCCACCAGGGCCGAGGCAATCATGCCGCCCAGGACTGCCGGGGGTTGACCCACCGAGCCCATGGTGTTCACCACACCCAACACGGCCGCCACAATCCCGAAGGCAGGCAAGGCGCCTGCCAAGCGCGTCAGTGCGGCAATGGGTGCATGGGTCTCTTGGTGATGGGTTTCGATTTCGCTGTCCATCAGGGCTTCGATCTCATGCGAGTTCAGGTTGCCCGACACCATCATGCGCAAGTAATCGGTCATGAATTCGACCACGTGGTGGTCGGAGCCGACCACCGGGTATTTCTTGAAGATCTCCGAATCGTGCGGTTCTTCAACGTCCTTTTCGATCGACATCAGGCCTTCTTTGCGCGCCTTTTGCAAGATGTCGTAGAGCAGCGTCAACAGCTCGAGGTAACGCTCTTTGGTGTATTTGGACCCCTTCAGCGCCGTGGGCAACAGCTTCAGTGTGGCCTTCAAGACCTTGGGCTGGTTGTTCACCGCGAAGGCGCCCAAGGCGCCGCCGAAGATGGTGATCAGTTCGAAGGGCAGGGCGGTCAAAATTACCCCGATGTTGCCACCGTGGAGGATGTACACGCCGAAGATGCAGCCCATCGCGACGGCATAACCAATGAGAACGATCATGATTGGTTGTATTTCTGGACAAAGATCCGTAAAAGAGCGGTGAACCCTGTTCAACGAACCGCTGTGTATAAATGTATCGGATGGTGCCGCAGTCGGTGACGTTTTAAAGCAAAAGTAGCCGGGTTAAATCGGCCCATTCAACTGAATCGCCATAACGCTGCCGTGACAGGGGTTCCGGCAAGGGGAGTAAAAAGACGTTTGTGCACATCCGTTGCGCAGCATCCGAGCGTGTGTGCAGCGTAGCATCTGAGGCGCGGATTGTGCGGTTTCGCATGCGGCGAAGTGCTGGTGATATTGCCGTCTATTCGGCTCATTCGTGTGCCTTGATGGTCTTATCCTCAGTCGGCAAAGCTGGTGCGCCCATCTACCTATGGGCGATCAGCGTTGAAACGATGGATCAACATGATTGAAGCCCCCGCACCGATGGAAAGCAAGTCGTCCGAAGTGGAGAACCTGTTCGAGCAAGCCATGGCCCTGCATCAGGCCTGGGACTTTGAAGGCGCTGAACGCCTTTACCGCCAGGTCCTGGACGAGCAGCCCGAGCACGGGGACGCCCATCACAATTTGGGTGTGCTGCTGGCGATCCAGGGGCTGCAGCCGGCGGCGGCATTGCCTCATTTTGAGGCTGCGCTCAATGCGGATAGCGCTAAGCAGCAATATTGGTTCAGTTACGTCGATGCGCTGATTCGCGACGGGCAACACCCGCTGGCGCAGCAGGTGTTGATGATGGCCCGTGCGAATGGCTTGCAGCCCGCCATTGCGGCCACTTTGGATGACCGTCTGGTTGAGCGGCCCTCGCGCGAACAGCCCGCAGAGCAAGCGTTGCCGCCGTCGATGGTTGTGCCGGAGCCGCTGCCGCATGTTCCGATGCCGGAACACGAGAAACACCAGCTGGTTGATTTGTTTCAATCGGGGCGCTACGCGCAAGGCGAGGCGCACGCCAGGGATCTGTTGCAGCTTTACCCGGACGAGGGCTTCGTTTGGAAAGCCTTGGGGTCTATGCTGCAGTCTCAGGGAAAAAAAACCGAGGCACTCGAGGTAAAGCTGCGCGCTGCAGAGTTGATGCCCGAGGACGCAGAGCTTTTGAATAATTTGGGGCGCTCGCAGTTTGAGTTGGGCCAGATCGACGCCGCGGTTGTGGCGTTGCGGCGGGCGGTGGAACTGCGACCGGATCACGCCGAGTCCTACAACAACCTTGGCCTGGCCTTGAATGCGCAAGGGCGTGTCGTCGATGCACACGACTGCTTTTTACGTGCCGTGGAGATCAAGCCCGATGCGGCCGGGGTGCATAACAATTTGAGTGGTGTCTACACCACGCAGGGGCTGGTGTATGAAGCCCTTGCGGCCTTGGAAAAGGCGATTCAGATCAAGCCAGACTATCGCACCGCATTTGACAATCTGTTGTTCATTCTGAACTGCCACCCAGACAAATCGGAGACAGAAATCTACCGCATGTACCAGGAGTACGAGCGACGATTTGGCGAGCCCCTGCGTCAAGCCTGGCGACCTTTTATGCGTAAGTCTCACTTGGGGCGACGTCTCAAGGTCGGGTATGTGTCGCCTGATTTTTGCCGTCATGCTTGTTCGTTCTTTGTCGAGCCATTGTTAGCCTGTCACGACCATTCGGTTGTGGAGGTGTACGCATATTCAGAAAAAACGACAGAAGACGAAGTCACTCAGCGCTACAAGGGCTATGTTGACCATTGGGTGCCCACTCAGGGCATGTCGGACGACGAACTTGCGCAGCGCATTCGCGACGATGGTGTCGATGTGCTTGTGGATTTGGCCGGGCATACCAAAGGAAATCGTCTGGCGGTTTTTGCGCGCAAACCTGCACCGGTTTCATTGAGCTGGATGGGCTATGGCTATACCACGGGGTTGCGAGCCGTCGACTATTACCTGACGGATGAAACAAGTGCTCCGCAGGGGAGTGAGCATCTATTTTCTGAAACCCTGTGGCGGCTGGCCGACTCTCCCTTCACCGCCTATCGTCCTGCGCAAGGCATGGGTGAAGTGAATGCCTTGCCCGCCAGGTCCAGGGGATACGTGACTTATGGAACCCTGACCCGGGGTGTTCGAATCAACCAGCGCTCCATCAGCGTCTGGTCTCGTGTCCTCAAGCGTGTGCCGAATGCACGCTTGGTCATCGACAGCAAGTCCTTCCTGGATGCGGCGATTCAAGAGGCGATGATCCGACGTTTTGAGGCATTTGGGATCGACAGGGCCAGACTGGATATTGGTTGCCATAGCCCGCCGTGGGATGTTTTGCGTGGCATAGACATAGGCCTGGACTGTTTTCCGCACAACTCTGGCACAACGCTCATTGAAAGCCTCTATATGGGGGTTCCGTTTGTGAGCCTGGCGGGGCGTCCAAGCGTTGGGCGAATTGGCAGCGCGATCTTGCGCGGAGTGGGGCGACCAGAGTGGATTGCCACGACCGAAGATGAATATGTGGAAAAACTGGTCGGGCTTGCACAAGATCTGCCGCAGCTTGAGTTGATACGCCTGCAATTGCGTGACCAGATGAAAGCCAGTGCGTTGATGGACGAAACGGGTTTTGCCCGCCGAGTTGAAGATGCCTATCGGCAGATGTTCGCGCGTTGGTTTGAGGCTCAGCCCAAAGGAGAGGGCGAGGATTTCCTGCAGTGTCTCGAACTCGATCCCATGGCTGCCCTGCAAGCCGAGTCGCTTTACAACCAGGGCAATCAAGCACGTGCTGAAAAAAACCTGGATCAGGCTTTGTCGCATTTTTCTGCCGCACTCGCCCTGCGTCCTGGCTTTGCGGAGGCGCACAACAACCTGGGCCTGGTCTACCAGGACAAAAACCAGCTGCAAAAAGCGGTAGCGTGTTATGAGGCGGCACTGCGCGTTCGCCCCGACTATGCGCTGGCGCATCACAATTTGGGCAATGCCCTGCAACACCTGGGTGATGTGGTCGAGGCCGTTGCGTGTTATCAGCGGGCCTTGTCCTACGGACTCGATTCACAGCATCTGTACGACAACCTGCTGTTCCTGCTCAACTATCACCCAGACCTGTCAGCCGAGCAGATTTTCCAAACCTACGCCGATTACGACGCGCGTTTTGGTCAAGCTTATGCATCCAGTTGGCAGTCACACCAAAACGCCCCGGCCGCAGGTCGGGTGCTTCGCATAGCTTATGTTTCACCGGACTTTCGGCAACATGCGAGCAATCGTTTTGTAGAGCCCTTGCTTCAGCTGCACAGCCGGGAGAAATTTGAGGTCTTTGCGTATGCGGAGTTGGCGGCTGGTGACGCTGTATCCACAAGATACGCGGCTCTTGTCGACCACTGGGTGCCAACCCTGGGCATGAGTGATGAGGAAGTTGCCAACCGAATCCGGGCCGATCGCATCGATGTGTTGGTCGATCTGGCGGGGCATACCAATGGCAACCGCATGGGTGTTTTTGCGCGCAAGCCAGCGCCGGTTTCCGTGAGTTGGCTGGGTTATGGCTATACCACTGGCCTGCGTGCCATTGATTACTACCTCACGGATGAGGCGAGTGCGCCCGCAGGCGCCAGCGCGGTTTTCTCGGAACAACTCTGGAGATTGCCCGACGCCCCCTTGGCCGCTTTCAGACCTATGGATGGCATGGGGGAAGTCAGCGCCTTGCCAGCTTTGGAGCATGGCTACGTGGTGTTTGGCGCGCTGACACGCAGTATTCGGCTGAATCACAAGACCGTAAGAGTTTGGTCCGAGATATTGCGCAGCCTGCCCACCGCGCGTTTGGTTCTGGACAGTCAAAGTTTTGCTGACCTGGGTGTCAGTGAAAACATTCTGCAAAAGTTTGAAGCCCATGGCGTCGAGCGCCATCGTCTGGACATCGGCTTTCACAGCCCGCCCTGGAATGTCTTGCGTGGCATAGACATAGGCCTGGACTGCTTCCCGCATAACTCGGGCACCACGCTGTTTGAAAGCCTTTACATGGGCATTCCATTCGTGACCTTGGCGGGTCGGCCGAGTGTGGGGCTGATCGGCAGCTCGATCTTGAAGGGATTGGGCCGCCCAGAGTGGATTGCCGCCACCGAAGAAGAGTACGTCAGAAAAGTGATCGAGTTGGCATCGGATGTGCCGCAACTGGCGAAGTTGCGCGCCAAGTTGCGCGACGAGATGATGGCCAGCCCGCTGATGGATGAACTTGGATTCACGCGCAAAGTGGAAGCGGCCTACCTGCAGATGTTTTCGCAATGGGAGCTTGAAAAAGCAGAAAAACGGGGCGGAAAAGTCGAGGCAAGTGGTCACCAGCAAGTTATTCGCAAGCCTATCAATGGACGCGAAAAGTCCGCGGTAGGAGCTGCGCGATCGCTCGCGACCGCAGCAGGCCAGTTGGGCGTGCGCAAGCGACAAGTTGCGGAGCCCAGTGTCGAGGCCATGCAGCAGTTGGCCGACTTGTTCAAGGCGCATAAGTTTCAGCAGGGTGAGGTGCTTGCCCGGGCGATGGTCGAGCGCTTCCCGGATAGTGGCTTTGCCTGGAAGGCCTTGGGGGTGATGCTGCAACCGCAGGGGCGCGATGCAGAGGCCCTGGCGGCCAAGCTGCGTGCTGCAGAGTTGTTACCTCAAGATCCTGAAGTGCACGCGAATCTGGGGCACTTGCTGCAGGATCAGGGGCGCTTTATGGAGGCTGAGCGTGCGCTTCTGCGTGCGCTCAGTCTGCAGCCGGCATCGGTTGAGGCGCACAACAATCTTGCCATTACGTATCAGAAGCTTGGCCGACACGATGAGGCCATTGCAGAGTTTCAAACCGCCCTGCGATTGAATCCGCACCAGGAAGACATCTACAGCAATTTATTGTTCACGGCAAATTACCACCCTGACTGGAGCTCTGAGCGTATTTATGCGCTTTACCGGGAGTACGACCAAAGGTTTGGTTTGCCGTTTCGCGGTAAATGGCAGGCATATACAAACAATCGAACTGCGGCACGGGTATTGAAGGTCGGTTACGTTTCTCCAGATTTTCGTAACCACGCCTGTTGCCGCTTTTTGGAGCCGCTGCTGGCTTCTCACAACAAGTCGGTTGTGCATATCACGGCCTATTCTGAGCTTGTGCAGGAAGACGCGGCTACACAACGTTATCGGAGTTACGTCGACCAATGGGTGCCTACGCGTGGTTTGAGTGATGCTGCATTGGCTGCGCGCATACGAGCGGATGGAATCGACATTTTGGTCGACGTCGCCGGACACACGATGGGCAATCGACTGGGGGTGTTTGCGCTCAAGCCAGCACCGGTGTCGTTGTCGTGGTTAGGTTTTGGCTACACCACAGGGCTGACGGCCATTGACTACTTTCTGACCGACGGCGCCAGCGTGCCTATGGGAAGCGAGCCTTTTTTTGCAGAAACACCATGGCGTTTGCCGGTGGCCTGGACGTTTCGTCCCGCCGAGGGTATGGGTGAGCCGGGAGCCCTGCCCGCTTTGAAGAATGGGCACATCACCTTGGGTGCGCTCACGCGCAGTGTGCGTCTCAATCAACACACGATTTCTGTCTGGTCGGAAATCATGCGACGCTTGCCCACGGCCCACCTGGTGGTAGACAGCCGCAGTTTCTCCGACGCAGCGGCGCAACAGATGTTGGTGGAGAAGTTCCTGGCTCAAGGCATTGAAGCCGAGCGCCTGCATATCGGCTACCACAGCCCGCCCTGGGATGTGTTGCGTGGCATCGATATCGGCTTGGATTGTTTTCCCCATAACTCAGGCACAACCTTGTTTGAGTCATTGTTCATGGGGGTCCCCTATGTCACCTTGACCGGGCGTCCCGGTGTAGGCTGTCTTGGCAGTGCGGTTTTGCAAGGGGCGGGGCATGCGGAGTGGATCACCGACTCCCACGCCGCTTATGTTGAAAAGGTGGTGGCGCTGGCGCTTGATCTGCCAGCGTTGGACGCCATCCGGCAGCGTCTGCGAGCAGACATGCTGGCCAGCCAATTGATGGATGAGACCGGTTTTGCCAATCAAGTGGAGCAGGCCTATACCCGCATGTTCCAGCTTTGGTGCGAGGGCAGTTCCGACCCCTTGGAGGCGCGCATCTTGCAGGCAGAGGCGGCTTACCAAAAAGGAATTTCGAGCTTTGATGGTGAGCAACTGAAGGCGGCGGAGGCACACTTCCGGCATGCGATCCAACTCATTCCGGAGTTCGCCGAAGCGCATAGCCGTTTGGGCATTTTGCTGCAAAGGCAAGGTGGACTTGCTGCCGCCGAAGGCCACTTTCGCGAGGCCTTGGCATTGCAGAAAGAGTCGCCAACGGCCCATTACAACTTGGGACAGAACCTCAGTCTGCAAAGCAGTTTCCGCGAGGCTGAGCTGAGCCTGCGCTCGGCGCTTGCGCTGCGCCCAGAGTTCCCAGAAGCCTTGTTTGGTCTGGACCGGCTTTTGCAAGGACAGAGCCGCTGGATTGAATCCGAGATGTTGTGGCGCGGGGTGTTGCTGCGCAATCCAGAGTTCGTACCTGGTTACCTCTGCCTGAGCAATGCACTGCGCACCTTGCAGCGCGGTGCCGAAGCCTTGGCCTGTGTGCGCAAGGGATTGTCCGTGGAGCCGGAAAATACAGCGCTGCATTTGCAGATGGGCGCGGTATTGAATGAACTCGGGCGTTATGAAGAGGCTGAGGCCAGCTGCAAAGCGGTCTTGGCGCTCGACACTGGATCCGCGACTGCCTGGAACAATTTAGCCGAGGTCTGGAACTCGACGCGACGACTGGTGGAGGCCGAGGAGGGCTTTCGCAAGGCCCTGGCTCTTGACCCCAATCTCGGCCCGGCACATGGCAATTTGGGCATCGTGTTGCAAAACCAAGGGAAGCTTGAAGAAGCCGAGGTTTTTATGCGACGCTGCATGGAGCTGAGTCCAGAAAACGTATCTGCGCACAGCAATTTGCTTTTTGTGATGAACTACCACCCGGATAAAACAGCCGAAGAGGTGTTTTCCGAGTATTGCGCATTGGACGAGAAGTTCTTTCGTCCCTTGCAAGCGGAGTGGGCGCCGCATACCAACCAGAAACGAAGCAAGCGAGTCCTCAAGGTCGGCTATGTTTCCCCTGATTTCCGCAACCATTCATGTTGCTATTTTCTGGAGCCGCTGCTGTCGCAACACAACAAAGATGCGGTTCATGTCTATGCCTATGCGGAGTTGCGTAACGAAGATGCTGCGACCGCTCGCTACAAGAGCTGGGTAGACCACTGGGTGCCGACACGGGGCATGAGTGACGCCGCACTGGCTGAGCGTATTCGGGCCGATGGGATCGATATTCTGGTGGATCTGGCGGGTCATACCGGCGGCAACCGGCTTGGCGTTTTCGCCCGCAGACCAGCGCCTGTATCGGTGTCGTGGCTGGGCTACGGCTATACCACCGGCTTGCGGGCCATGGATTATTTCCTGACGGATGCGGTGAGCGCACCTCCCGGCAGCGAAGTCTACTTTTCTGAAAAGCCCTGGCGAATGCCCGTGGGGTGGGTGTACCGGCCGGCTGGTGTCGCGCAGATCGGCGAGGTCGGCCCGCTGCCGGCCCTCAACAATGGATACGTGACCTTCGGCACCCTGACCCGCGCCATCCGTGTGAACCACCGAACGGTGCGTGTCTGGGCGGAGCTGTTACGCCGTGTGCCGAATGCGCGCTTGGTGATCGACAGCAGCAGCTACAAAGATAGTGAAACCCAAGAGTCGTTGGCCGCTCGTTTTGTGGCGCAGGGCATTGAGCACGAGCGTTTGTTGATCGGTTTTCATAGCCCGGGGTGGGACGTCTTGCGTGGCATCGACATCAGCCTGGACTGTTTTCCGCACAATTCGGGCACCACCTTGTTCGAGTCCCTGTACATGGGCGTGCCCTACGTGACCCTGGCTGACAGGCCGAGTGTGGGCCGCTTGGGCAGCTCGATTCTTCAAGGGGTAGGACACGCCGAATGGATTGCCGAATCCGAGATTGAATATATTGAAAAGGCCGCTGCTCTTGCGCAGGATGTGGCAAGGCTGAGCCAGCTCAGGGCCGGGCTACGGCAGAAGTTGCAGGCCAGCGGATTTATGGATGAGCCGGCATTTGCCCAGAACGTGGAAAAAGCGTATCGCTCAATGTTTGACCAATGGTGTAGAGAGACCGTATGAAAGCCGTAATACTGGCCGGTGGTTTGGGTACCCGGATTTCTGAAGAAACCCACTTGCGCCCCAAGCCTATGATAGAGATAGGCGGCAAGCCGATTCTTTGGCACATTCTGAAGATGTACTCGGCACATGGCGTGAACGAGTTTGTGATCTGCTGTGGCTACAAGGGCTACATCATCAAAGAGTACTTCGCCAACTACTTCCTGCACATGTCGGATGTGACGTTCGACATGGCCAGCAACCGCATGGAAGTGCACCACAAACACGCCGAGCCTTGGCGCGTCACCTTGGTCGACACTGGCGAAGACACCATGACCGGTGGGCGGCTGCGCCGCATCGGCGATTACGTGCGTGATGAAGAGGCGTTTTGCTTTACTTATGGTGATGGTGTAGCCGATGTTGATATCGGCGCCTCTATCGCGTTCCACCGCGCGCACGGCAAGCTGGCCACCGTCACGGCGGTGCAGCCACCAGGGCGTTACGGGGCATTGCAGCTTGATGGCGAGCAGGTGCGCGGTTTTACCGAAAAGCCGCGCGGCGACGGCGGTTTGATCAACGGCGGCTTTTTTGTGCTCTCGCCCCAATGCTTGAGCCGCATTGAAGGCGACAGCACCAGTTGGGAGGCCGATCCGCTTTCTGGCCTGGCGGCTGACGGGCAGCTGATGGCGTTTGAGCATCAAGGCTTCTGGCAACCCATGGACACCTTGCGCGAGAAAAACATGCTGGAAGACCTTTGGCTGTCTGGCAAGGCACCATGGAAGGTTTGGTAATGCAAGGTCCGAGTGCAGCTTTCTGGCGTGGCAAGCGTGTCTTGCTCACCGGTCACACCGGCTTCAAAGGCAGTTGGTTGGCGTTGTGGCTGCATCATCTGGGCGCCCAGGTGGTCGGTTTGTCGTTGCCACCAGCGACCGCACCACATCTCTTCGGCTTGGCCGATGTGGCGGGCCTGGTGGACGATGTGCGCTGCGATATTCGTGACGCCGCCGCACTGGCCGCTGCGGTGCGTCAGGCGCGTCCCGAAGTGGTGTTGCACTTGGCCGCCCAAGCCTTGGTGCGTCCTGGTTATGCCGAACCGCTGAACACCTTTTCTACCAACGTCATGGGCACAGCCCACGTGCTGGATGCCGTGCGTGGGGTGGCCAGCGTGCGCGCCGTGGTGGTGGTCACCACCGACAAGGTCTACCAGAACCTCGAATGGCCTTACCCTTACCGCGAAGACGACGCCTTGGGTGGGCATGACCCCTACAGTGCCAGCAAAGCGGCTGCTGAATTGGTGGTGGCCAGCTACCGCGCGTCTTACCTGCAGGCGGCTGGCGTAGCGCTGGCCAGTGCCCGTGCAGGTAATGTGATTGGTGGGGGTGATTGGGCGCAAGACCGTCTGCTGCCAGACGCCGTGCGCGCCTGGCAAGCTGGCACCACGCTTGACATTCGCCGCCCACAAGCCATTCGACCGTGGCAACACGTGCTTGAACCGCTCGCCGCCTATCTGGTGCTGGCCGAGAAAATCTGGCGTCAACCAGCGCTGGCCGGTGCCTACAACTTCGGCCCGGCCACCCACGAAGCCGCCACCGTGCGCCACGTGGTGGAGCTGGCACGCCAAGCCTTTCCCGAAGGCCTGGTGGCTTGGGGTGACGGACAGCAAGGCCCGCACGAAGCCGGTTGGTTGGCACTCGAGGTCGCTAAAGCGCGTACCCAGTTGGCGGTGGCGCCGGTATGGGGGCTGTCGGCCGCGGTGCAGCGCACCATGGCTTGGTACCGCCAGCAGGCAGACGGCGCATCCGCTAGGCAGTTATGCCTGGCGGATATCCAGGCTTATGAAAACGATCTGGCGGCCCACATGAGTGCAGGACTGTCCGCATGAGCCGCTTCGAGCTCGTGTCCACCCCGCTGGCTGGCTTGCTGCGTATAGAGCGGCAGCGGCTTGGTGATGCGCGCGGATTTTTATCACGCCTTTTTTGTGCCGATGAGCTGGCGGCTGCCGGCTGGCGTAAACCCATCGCCCAAATCAACCACACATTCACCGCGCAAGCCGGTACGGTGCGCGGCATGCACTACCAACTGCCGCCGCACGCCGAGGCCAAGCTGGTGAGTTGCCTGCGTGGCGAGGTGTGGGATGTGGCAGTGGACCTGCGGGTCGGTTCACCGACGTTTTTGCAGTGGCACGGCGAAGTGTTGTCGGCTGAGAACGGCCGTGCACTGCTGATCCCTGAAGGCTTTGCGCACGGGTTTCAAACCTTGAGTCCTGATGTCGAAATGCTTTATTGCCATTCCAACCCTTACGTCCCTGGCGCAGAGGCCGGATTGAACCCACAAGACCCGCGCCTGGCGCTGGCGTGGCCCCTGCCGATAACACAACTCTCACCACGCGATAGCGGCCACCCTATGTTGAACAATAGCTTTGAAGGAGTCCGGCTTTGAAGTGCCGTCACTGCGCCTCTGAACTCACCCTGCCATTTCTCGATCTGGGCAGCGCGCCGCCAAGCAACGCTTACCTGACCCAGGCCACGTTGAATGCGCCCGAAACCTGGTACCCGTTGCGCTTGCTGACCTGCCAGAGCTGCTGGCTGGTACAGACCGAAGACCACGCCGGCCGTGAAGCACTGTTCACCGACGACTACGCCTATTTCAGTTCCTTCTCCAGTTCGTGGCTGGCGCATGCCAAAACCTATGTGCAGGACATGCTGGCGCGTTTCCATCTCGGGCCGCAAAGCCACGTGGTGGAAGTGGCCGCCAACGACGGTTATCTGCTGCAGTATGTGCAGGCTGCCGGTGTGCCGTGTCTAGGGGTGGAGCCCACCGCCAGCACCGCAGCCGCAGCACGCCAGAAGGGCATCACCATCGAAGAGCGTTTCTTCGGCGTGGCCTATGCGCATGAGCTGGTGGCCCAAGGCCGGCAGGCCGACCTCACGGCGGCCAATAATGTGCTGGCGCACGTGCCCGACATCAACGACTTTGTGGCTGGGTTTGCCGTGTTGCTGAAGCCGCAGGGTGTGGCCACTTTTGAATTCCCTCACCTGTTGCGCATGGTGCAGCAATGCCAGTTTGATACCGCCTACCACGAGCACTATTCCTACTTGTCGCTCACGGCGGTGCAGCGCATTTTTGCGGCCAATGGCCTTACCGTGTTTGACGTGCAGCAGTTGTCTACCCACGGTGGCAGCTTGCGTGTGTTTGCGCAACGTACCGACCTCGGAGCCCAGCCCTTGGCGCCAGCCGTTGCTGCCGTGCTGCAGGAAGAGCTGGCCGCGGGCATCAAGACACCAGCGTTTTATGATCAATTTGGCCTGCAGAGCACACGCATCGTGCGAGAGTTGCTACAGTTTTTGGTAAGTGCCCACAACCAGGGCCACCGCGTTGCCGCCTATGGTGCCGCCGCCAAGGGCAACACCATGCTGAACTTTGCCGGCGTGCGGCCGCATCTGCTGCCGTATGTGGTCGACAAGAACCCGGCCAAGCAAAACAAGTTCATGCCGGGTAGCCGCATTCCCATCGTTGATGAGTCTCATCTGCGCGCACATCGCCCCAGCCACGTGCTCATCTTGCCGTGGAACCTCAAGGACGAAGTCATGACGCAACTGGCCTACATCCGTGAATGGGGGGGGCAGTTTGTGACGGCGGTACCTCATTTGGAGATATCACCTTGACCCCAGTATTGCGCACTGGCAACCACCGGCGGAGTTCCCATGCCTGAGCGCCTGGTCACAGTGCTGGGTGCCGGCGGCTTCGTCGGAACCCATTTGGTTCGGCGCTTGAACGCGCAGGGGATTTTGTGCCAGGCGCCTGCGCGCCATGACACAAGCTGGTTGCAGCAGCCTTTGGGTGACGTGGTCTACGCCATAGGCCTGACCGCCGACTTCCGCTCGCGCCCGCTGGAAACGGTGGAGGCCCACGTGTGTGTGCTGCGCCAATTGCTCGCCCAGGGCAATTTTCGCTCGCTCACCTATTTGAGCAGCACCCGCGTTTACAGCGGCAGCGAAAGGACTGACGAGGCCGCGCGGCTGCAGGTCGACCCGAACGACGCCAGCGACTTGTACAACCTGTCCAAGCTGATGGGCGAGTCGCTGTGCCTGCACGGCGGCCATCCCCTGATGAAGGTGGCGCGCCTGGCCAACATCGTTGGCTTGCGGCCCGATCCGGACATTTTTATTGACCAGTTGCTCGAGGAAGGCGTGCGCACCGGAGGGGTTCACCTGCGTACCGCGCTGCAATCGAAAAAAGACTATCTCTACATCGACGACGCGGTTGATCTGCTGGTGCGTATCGCCTTGTCCGATGCCACGGGCATTTTCAATGTGGCCAGCGGCGAGGGCGTCAGCAACGCCCAGGTGCTGGCGGCCTTGGAGCAGGAGATGGGTTTCACTACATCGGTGGCCGAGGGGGCACCGGTGTGGGAATTCAGGGCGATCGACATGGCCAAGACGACGCAGACGTTTGGCTTTGCAGCGCAAAAGTTTGAAAATTATTTTCCGCAATTCCTGCGGCACTATCGGCAAAAGAAGGGACTGGAGAGCACATGAGCTACCTTGAAACAACACCGACGGCACATCCGTCTTACCAAAAAGAAAAGCAGGAGCGCATTGCCGGCTTCGCCAGCGACGAAGAGTTTCGTGCACTCTCCAACCAGTGGCGCGCCATGGCACTGGAACGCAAGTACATGAACAACTTCTCGTGGCTGGGCCGCCCGCTGATACAGGTGCCCATGGACGCCATGGCCATGCAGGAAATCATCTGGGCGGTGAAACCCGACCTGATCATCGAGACCGGTGTGGCGCATGGCGGTTCGCTGATTCTGTCGGCCTCTATCCTGGAATTGATTGGCGCTGGTGAAGTGCTGGGCATAGACATTGAAATCCGTGAGCACAACCGCAAGGAAATCGAAGCACATCCGCTGGGCCACCGCATCAAGCTGATCGAAGGCTCCAGTACCGCTCCCGACGTGGTCGCCCAAGTGCGCGAAGCCGCCAAGGGCAAGAAGAACGTGTTGGTGTGCCTGGACTCCAATCACACACACGAGCACGTATTGGCCGAATTACAAGCCTATGGCGACCTGGTGAGTGTGGGCAGCTACTGCGTGGTGTTCGACACCTTTGTCGAAGACATGCCAGCGGACTACGTCTGGACCGATCGCCCGTGGGGCAAGGGCGACAACCCCAAGACGGCGGTGTGGGAATGGCTGCGCAGCCACCCGGAGTTTGTGATCGACAAGTCGGTGGAAGACCGCTTGCTCGTGACCTCGGCTCCGGACGGTTTCCTGCGTCGTGTGGCTTAACGAAGTGAAAGCTTGGCCGTTATGAACGATCTCTCCACAGCTTTTCTCAGTGAGGGCCTTGCCAAAAGCGCGCAAAGCAGCATCGACCGCGTCAAGAGCATGGGTGGCGTCTTCACGGGCGAGAGCATCATCACCTTGCAGGGGCTGCTGTTCAAATGATCGTCATTCACCCCACGGCCAAGGTGTCCCCCTTGGCCGATATTGAGGACTCGGTGCGTGGCACACGCATCGAGATCGGCGAGCATTCGGCGGTGGACAGCTTTGTCAAGTTCAAGCCGGCCGGCGGCACGGGCGACCTGGTGATTGGTGCCTGGACGGTGATCAACTCCGGCTGTGTGATCTATACCGGCAACGGCGTGAAGATCGGTAACCAGGTGGCCATTGCCGCAAATTGCACCTTTGCCCCGGTCAACCACGCCTATCAGGAGAAAGACCGGCCAATCCGCGAACAAGGCTTTTTGCCCAGCAAGGGCGGCATTGTGATTGAGGATGACGTGTGGATAGGCGCCAACTGCGTGTTGCTGGACGGTGCCGTTTTGCGGCAAGGCTGTGTGATCGCCGCGGGTTCCGTGGTGCGTGGCGAGATCGGGGCTTACACCGTGAATGCCGGGCAGCCCCTCAGAGTGGTAGGGCACAGGCGGTAGAGCTTTTTCTCGCTTTTGTTTTGCCAGGATGCCCGATCGTTGTATCGGGCATTTTTATTGGCGCCGGCGCTGATTCATGGGTTTTTGAACAGTAATGTGCTGATTCCTGGCCTGTGGCCCATATATATAGAGAGCGAACGCAAAAAAGCCGCCTGCGGCTGCAGGCGGCTTGGCGGCGGGGAAAGCCGATTACTGTTGCAGCAGCGAGAGCACTTGCTGTGGCAGTTGGTTGGCTTGCGACACCATGGCGGTACCGGCTTGCTGCAGGATTTGCGTGCGCGCCAGGTTGGAGGTTTCCGTCGCGAAATCGGCGTCGACGATACGGCCGCGGGCGGCAGCCAGGTTCTCTACCTGGATTTGGATGTTCGATACCGAGCTTTCGAAGCGGCTTTGCAGGGCACCCAGTTGTGCGCGGGCCGAGTTGACCTGGTCGAGAGCCGCATCGATCTTTTTCAGTGCAACCCAGGCGTTGGCTTGGGTGCTCACCGTCAGGGAGTCGAGGCCCAGGGCATCGGTCGTGGTGTTGGCTGCATCGATGTCGGAGGCCATTGCCGTGCCGCTGACGCCGGTGGTTGCCGTCGACAGACCGCCGAACGTGATGGTGGCTGCGTCCCCAGCGGAATCCAGCTTGGAAGACATCAGATCGATGGTGTAGGTGCCGTCGTCAGCCTTGTTCAGGAACGCGGTCACGCCGGTATCAGCGGTCTTGCGGTTGATGGCTTCCACCACCTGGCCCATACGCTCGGCGCCGCTGCTGGCGGCAGCAATCGCGCCCAGACCCACCGTAGCACCGGCCACTTGGATGTTCAGGGTGGTAGGGTCGGTGATGGCGGTCAACGTCGACACCGAGCTGGGGTCGATGCCGGTTTGTCTGGAATAAGCGTAGGCAATGTCCGCCAGACCCTTGGCCGTGGCGTTGGTCAGGGCGCCGACAGTGATGTTGTCACCAGAATTTGCACCCACTTGGAACACCGCACCTGCAAACGTGCCATCCAGGATCTTGGTGCCGTTGAAGGTGGTTTGCTTGGCAACGCGGTCGATTTCGTCGGTGAGTTGCTGCACTTCGGCCTGCAAGGCTCTGCGGTCAGCCGCGCTGTTGGTGGCGTTGCCGGCTTGCACAGCCAGTTCACGCATACGTTGCAGCATGTCGCCGACCTTGCCCAGTGCGCCTTCAGCGGTTTGCGCCAGGGAGATGCCGTCGTTGGAGTTGCGAGCCCCTACCGTCAAGCCCCGTACCTGGGTGTTCATGCGTTCGGAGATGGCCAGGCCAGCCGCGTCGTCTTTGGCCGTGTTTACACGTAAGCCGGATGAAAGCCGTTGCATGGACGTTGCCAGGCCGGCTTGCGATGTGCCCAAATTGCGTTGAGCGTTGAGCGAAACAATGTTCGTATTGATGGTCGAGGCCATTCTGAGACTCCTATGTAACTTGAGAATCGGCGGTTAGCCGATTGCGACGCCAACAGGTGCTGGCTTCCAAAAGGCATGGAGAAATTATGAGATTCGAGGTTTTTGTTGTTAGCCCGATAAGAGCCGCAAACCACTGGCTATTCTTTTTTTCAATCGAGTGCTTAAGTTTTTCTGGAGCGACCCGAAAACCTTAGCAATGGGTTCATAAGGGGCCCGTTGTCCGGTCAGCAGCAGACGGCAGAAACACTTAAATAGATGGTTCTGGTTGATGCCCAAACTGCCGCTCCGGTCATAGCTGCCAGGAATGGTCCTGGCGTTGCGATCGGCGCTTGTGCCGGGTTTTTTAGTCACCAAGGAGTTTCACAATGGCCTCTACCATCAATACCAACATCAACTCGTTGACCGCACAGCGCAATCTGGCGACTTCACAGGGTTCGTTGGCCACTTCCATGCAACGCCTGTCTTCGGGCTTGCGTGTCAACAGCGCCAAAGACGACGCTGCTGGCCTGGCCATCTCTGAACGGATGAACACCCAAGTGAAGGGTTTGTCTGTGGGTGCACGTAACTCCAACGACGGCATTTCGCTGGCGCAAACCGCTGAAGGCGCACTGGGCAAGGTCGGCGACATGCTGCAACGTATGCGTGAACTGGCTGTGCAGTCCGGCAACGCGACCAACAGCGCTGCTGACCGTAAGGCTCTGCAAGCTGAAGTGAGCCAACTGGCTGACGAAATCGACCGCGTTGCCAAGCAAACCACCTTCAACGGCACCAAGATTCTGGACGGTACCTATGCAGGTGCTGTGTTCCAAGTGGGTGCAAACTCTGGTGACAACATCACCGTCGGCGCCTTGACCAACTCCACGGCCAAGGGCTTGGCAGATGTTGCCTACGCTTACTCCAAGCAAACCGGCATCAACACCAGCTCGGTGTCGACGTTGACCGCCATTACCGACCCTACCACCCTGAACATCCAAGTGGCCGGTGCTACGGTGGGTCTGGGCGCGATTGCTGCAGCCAGCAGCGGCGCCGAGCGTATGGGTCAAGTCGTGGAGGCCATCAACCGCAAGACCGCTGATACCGGCGTGACCGCGTTCCTGAACAAGGCTGACGACGGCACCTACACCATCGATCTGATGTCTTCCAAGCTGGATACGGCAGGTGACGCGGCTACCATCACGTTCGGTGGTCTGACGACGGCCACCACCGGTGTCAGCGGCACGGCAATGGCCTCCGACATCGATGCGACCAACACCACGACCGATGCCCTGGGCCTCGACTCGTTGTCGGTCACGACGCAAGCCAACGCCTGGGTTGCCCTGAAGAAGATTGACAGCGCCATCGACCAGGTGAACACTGGCCGTGCCCAACTGGGTGCTCTGCAAAGCCGTTTTGAAACCTCGGTGAGCACCATCGCCATCCAGGTGGAAAACCTGTCTGCTGCTCGTGGCCGTATCGTGGACGCCGACTTCGCTTCGGAAACCGCCAGCCTGTCGCGTAGCCAGATCCTGCAACAAGCCGGTACCGCCATGGTGGCCCAGGCTAACCAACTGCCACAAGGCGTGTTGGCCCTGCTGCAGTAAGCGTAAGGCTTCTGTCAGGCGCTGCCGCCCCTGGGGGGCAGTGGCTTGAACAGGCGGAGAAAGGCTATCCTTTCTCCGCCGTTTGGCTTTTTGAGAGTGTTGGACAATTGCTGAATCTCTGTGATGGATGTGCCTTCTGGCTGCGTCCGCACAGGCGTATTCGACAGAATCCAGGAGGTTGGCATGGGCATTTCATCCGTAGGGATCGGTAGCGGTCTCGATGTGCAGGGCATTATTTCCAAGCTGGTAGCTTTGGAAAAATCCCCTTTGACGACTCTGGAGGCCAAGGCCACCATTGTTCAGTCCAAGATTTCGGCTTATGGCGAAATCAAGTCCTTGATGACCACTTTGTCGGATGCCGCTGGTGTGTTGTCGCGTGACAGCGGCTGGAACGCCATGACCCTGAGTTCCAGCAGCAGTGCTGTGGGGGCTACGGTCACGGGTATTGCCAGTGCTTCTTCTTTCAGTGTGGGTGTTTCGCAGCTCGCGCAGTCGCAATCGACGGTGTCGGGTGTGGTTGCTGCCAATACCGACATGAGTGGCACGATTGCCATTCAGCTTGGCTCGTGGACCACAACCCCAGGCGTGCCACCCACGCCCACAGCCTTTACGGCAGACCCGACCAAGACAGAGATCAAAATTGTGATCCCGGCGAACACCACTTCTTTGGCAGCAGTTGCCGCCAAGATCAATGATGCCGGTGCAGGTGTCACGGCCACGGTGATCAGCGATGCGTCCGGCGACCGCCTGATGATTCGCTCTTCTTCTACCGGCGAGGTTTCTGGTTTCAAGATTACAGCGCCGACGGGGGCTGGTTTGGAGGCGGATGAGCCTGAGGCCAGCGCCGGTTTGAAGGCGTTGACTTTCGATCCGGAGAACGCCGCCACCGGCACCACCATGACGCAGGCCGCGCAGAACGCCAAGGCTACGATCAATGGTGTGTCGGTTTCGTCGGCCACGAATGAACTCAAGAGCGTGATCCCCGGGGTTGCGCTGCAACTGACCCAGGTGACGACGAGTGATGCCTTGGTCACCGTCAAGGCCGACACCGCGACCATCAAAAAGAACATTCAGGCGTTTGTTGATGCCTATAACGCGGTGAACACTTTGTTGGGTGATGCCACCAAATATGACGACACCGCCAAAACTGCCGGTATCTTGCAGGGCGACTCGGCCACGGTGGGTTTGCAGAACATGCTGCGCCGCATGATCACATCGACTTCGATGGGAGACACCTTGACGCGCCTGTCGGATGTGGGCATCACCATGCAGCAGGGCGGTAACTTGAGCATAGAGACGCTGACCACCGCCCAAAAGGCTTTGGGGCGAGTGGATTTGGATACGGCTCTGGCTGGCGACCTGACGGTGCTGAAGCAGTTGTTTGCCGGTACCGACGGTGACGCAACCTCCAAGGGTATTGCGGTCAAGATCAAAACCTTTGCTTCTGATTTGTTGGCCTTGGATGGTGGCATTACCGCCAAACAGGATGCGCTTGACAGCGAAATTGAGCGCAATGACGAAGAGCAGGACAAGGTCAACAACCGTGCCACTTTGCTGGAAGCGCGCCTGACCAAGACCTACTCAGCGCTGGATGCCAAGATGGCGACACTCACGGCTCTGAGTGACTACGTCACGCAGCAGGTCGCGCAGTGGAACAAGAAAGATTGATGGCTTTCGTTTTTCTTTCATCAGGAGACTTGAGTTTTTGCCCAGACTGCCGATAACTAGAGTATTGAAGTTCAAATGAGTACCGCCATGTTCACCTCCGTCAGCACGCGCTCCGCATCCGCCTACAAGCGGGTAGCTGTACAAACCAGCATTGATGGGGCCAGCCCGCATCAATTGATTGGCCTTTTGTATGACGGTTTGCTCGAGTCCCTGGGCAAAGCGCGAGTGGCGATTGAGCGTGGCGATGTCGAGGTCAAGGGCAAAGAAATTGGCCGTTCGGTTCGCATTCTGGAAGAGGGCCTGAAGGCCAGCCTGAATGACGACATGGGCGGTGAGCTGGCGGTAAATTTGCGAGGTGTGTACAACTACAGCATCTTGCGTTTAACCGAGGCCAACCTGAAAAATGACAGTGCTCTGGTTGGAGAAGTCTCCAAGCTGATCACCACCGTATCGGATGCCTGGAAAAGCATCAACCCCATTCAGGCGCCAAACGCCTGACCACAACTAAAAAAGCCAGGATCACATCATGTCGCAAGCACTGATTGATTACTACAAGGCCATCGAGGACAGCAGCATGAAGATGCTGGAGGCGGCCAAGATGGAAGACTGGGAGGGCGTCGTTCGTTACGAAGGCGCCTGCGCGGTGCTGATCGAGCAATTGCGCCATCAGTCACAGGGTGAACAGCTGTCGGCCGAGCATCGCAGCGAGAAGGCGCGCATCATGCAGCGCATCTTGCGCAACGATGCGCAGATCCGTTGTTTGACGGAGCCGTGGCTCGGCGAGTTCGAAAAGATGATTTCCGGTCGTTCGCAGCTCGTGCACTGAGATCCTCAGTCCTTTAATCGGCCTTCAGGCTGATTACAAAGCCCGCCAGGTGCAAGCCTGGCGGGCTTTGTGGTTTCTGGGTGAAGCTGTAGATCAAAAAAAAGACCAAAAAAAACCCCGCAATTGGCGAGGCGTTTTTGGCGCTGGTCTGGCTAGACTGTGGATGCAGGCTGCAGTGCGCGTTTCCTTTGATGGTGTGCCGGGTGGTGCTGTTGCCGGCGCAGGCATTACACCTGCATGTTCATGATGTCGCTATAGGCTTGCACCATGCGGTTGCGCACATGCAGGGTGGCCTGGAAGCCGATTTGCGCTTTCTGGATGGCAACCATGGTTTCTTCCAGGCTGACCTTGGGGTTTTCGAGGGCAACCTCACGCTGCAGGCCGGTGGAGGTGTTCTGCGCAGCGCTGACTGCAGACAGGGCACCTTTGAGCGCACCAGAGAAACCGGCATCGGCTTGGCCGTCGCCTGCATCAGGGTTGGTGGAGCGGGTCGAGATCCCAACGCGGGACAGGTTGGGGGCTTGGATAGAGGGCGAAACTGGCGACAGGCGGAGATCCATGGTGGTTCTTCCCGGTTGGTGATAGATGGCGTAATTGTGGTGGGCCGGTGGCGCTTCGAATGCGGGAAAAGAGCGCCTAATGTCTGGCTTATCGCCGTCATGTAAAGGTGCGGCAGTCCAATAATCTGCTCATTCTTGGAGTGCCATCCGACCTAGGATTCATGATGTCTGCAGTCGCCGAAATACCTGTTGTAAATACCAACCCTTCTACATCCGTGATGGAGAAGCTGTCCAAACTGGACCGCTCTCAGCGCATGCGAATGGGTATTGGAGTCGCCTTGCTGGTGTTGCTTTGCATCGCCGGCATATTCCTGAGTCAAAAAACCGACTACAAGGTGTTGTACGCCAACCTGTCGGAAAAAGATGGAGGGGCCATCGTTGCGCAGTTGACGCAAATGAATGTGCCTTACAAATACACCGAAGGCGGAGGCGCCATCACGGTGCCAGCCGAGCGGGTCTATGACGTGCGTTTGCGCCTGGCCTCGCTGGGTTTGCCAAAAGGTTCCGTGACCGGCTTCGAGCTGATGGAATCGAACCGTTTTGGCATGACGCAATTCCAGGAGCGGCTGACCTTCCAGCGCGGGCTGGAGGGTGAGTTGACGCGTTCGATTCAGGCCTTGACATCGGTGTCTAGCGCTCGCGTCCACTTGGCGCTGCCAAATCAAAACGGTTTCTTCCGCGAACAGCAAAAACCTTCGGCCTCTGTGTTGCTGAGTTTGCACCCAGGCCGCTCGCTGGACCGCGCGCAGATTGCCGGCATCGTGCACCTGGTGTCTTCCAGCGTGCCTGAGATGGCGCCCTCGGCCGTGAGTGTGCTGGACGACACGGGGAAACTGTTGTCAAAGTCACCCGATGGCACGCCCGGCGCGGGTGGCGCGGACGCTGAGCAATTGCAATATGCGCAGAAGCTGGAGCAGCAATACACCCAGCGCATCATCGACATTCTGGCGCCCATTGTGGGTCGCGAAAACGTCAAGGCGCAGGTCTCGGCGGAAGTTGATTTTTCGCAAACCGAGTCCACCTCCGAGCAACATCGTCCGAACCTGTCGACAGACGCCAGCGCCGTGCGCAGCCAGCAGGTGGTGGAAACCTCTGGTCCTGCCGGCGGTACCGGTCCTTCCGGTGTGCCGGGCGCGACCTCCAACCAGCCGCCTGTGCAAGCCAATGCACCGGTGAATGGCCAGGTGGCCCCGTTGCAGGCAGCAGGCCAGCAGGGTGCCGGTGGCGCCAACGCGCAGGTCAAACGCGAATCCGTGACCAACTACGAAGTCGACAAAACCGTGCGTGTGGTGCGGGGCGGCTCGGGTGTGGTCAAGCGTTTGAGCGCTGCGGTGGTGGTGAACTACCAGTCCGCAGTCGATGACAAGGGTGTGGCCACGCCCAAGGCATTGACCGAACAGCAGATTGCCCAAATGACGGCCCTGGTGCGTGAGTCCATAGGGTTCAGCCAGGAGCGCGGCGATTCGGTGAACATGATGAATGCACCCTTCCTGAGCGATGTGGCTGCGGTGGACAACACGCCGCTGTGGCGTCAACCGGCCACCTTGGAGCTGGCGCGCAGCCTGGCCTGGCCAATTGGTGTGGTATTGCTCGTGGCCCTGATTCTGTTTGGCTTTGTGCGGCCGGGCCTGAAAGCCATGGCGGCTCCTAAAGAGGTAGCAGTTGACGCCGACGGCAACATCATTCCAGGTGGTTTGGATGCCTTGGTGGCGGACGAGAACATGCGCCCAGCGCTGACCGGACCGGATGGTTTGCCCATCGAAGACCTTTCGCCGTCGGCGCACCAGTTGCGCATGGACGAAGCCCGCAAGCTGGCCAAGGAGAATCCTGTGGCGGTTGCGGCGATCATCAAGACGTGGATTAATGGTGACGAAGGCGGCTGAGCCCCTCGTTCAACCTAACTGGGAAACCCATCATGGATGAAAAAGGCCTGCAAGACGCAGCAATCTTTCTGATGTCGATCGGAGAGGAGGAGGCTGCCGAGGTGTTCAAGCACCTGTCTCCTAAAGAAGTGCAAAAGCTTGGTGAGACCATTGCCAAGACCCGCGCCGTGACGCGCGACAAGGTGGACGAAGTGCTGATTCGCTTCACCCAGGCCGCGTCCGAGCAAAGCTTGTTGGTGTCCGACACCAGCAACTACGTCAAATCGGTGTTGCGCCGCGCTTTGGGCGACGACAAGGCCGATCTGCTGATCGACCGCATCTTGCAGGGTGGCGACGTCTCCGGCATTGAAAGCCTGAAGTGGATGGACCCGTTGTCGGTGGCCGAACTGCTGCGCAACGAACACCCGCAGATTGTTGCGGCCATCCTGGTTCACCTGGACTTCGAACAAGCTGCTGCCGTGCTTAAGCAATTGACCGAACGCCAGCGCAACGAAGTCATGTTGCGCGTGGCCACGTTGGAAGGTATTCAGCCGACCGCGCTGAAAGACCTGAACGAAGTGTTGTTCAAGGTGCTGGCCGGTGGCGACAAGGTGCGCAAGACCTCGCTGGGTGGTGTCAAGGCTGCGGCCGAAATCATCAACTTGCTGGGGGCCAACATCGAAGGCACGGTGATCGAATCGATCAAGGGCTTCGACCCGGATCTGGCGCAGAAGATCGTCGACAAGATGTTCACCTTCGACGACATCTACAACCTGGACGACAAGTCCATCCAGATGGTGCTCAAGGAAATCGCCTCCGAAACGCTCATTGTTTCGCTTAAGGGTGCGAGCAACGAGCTCAAGGAAAAGATTCTGGCCAACATGTCCAGCCGTGCGGCCGAAACGCTGCGCGAAGATCTGGAGGCCCGCGGTCCGTTGCGGCTGTCCGAAGTCGAAGCGCAGCAGAAGGAAATCCTCAAGGTCGTGCGTCGTCTGGCAGACGAAGGTCAAGTTGTAATTGGCGGTGGTGCTGATGATGCACTCGTCTGATACCCCACCCCGGCCGCACGCCAAGTTCATTCCCAGCGAGGAAATCGCGGCCATCGCTGCGTGGAATTTTGGTGCACTGGGTGTGCCCTTGCTGGCGCTACCGGATGAGGTGCCTGCGCCTGAAGAAGAGGTTGAGGTTGTGCCTGAAGAGCCGGTGCAGGTTCAACTCGAACGGGCCTGGGACGAGGGTTACGCCGCCGGTTTGGCGCAGGGGCGCGAAGAGGCCACCAACGAAGGCAATCACAAGCTCGACGAGTATGTGCAGGGTCAAGGTGCTCAGGCGGTGCAATCCGTCGCCACCCTGATGGCCGGCCTGGAAGAGCGGCTGGAGCAAGTGGAGCAGGGGCTGGCGCGCCAAGTGTTGGACCTCGCGGTGAGTCTGGCGCGCCAGGTGGTGCGCCAGGAAATCAATGCCGATCCAAATGCCTTGTTGCCCGTGGTGCGCGAAGCCTTGGGTATGTTGATGGCCGATGGAAAGGTCAAGGTGGTCAAGCTCAACCCGCAAGACCTGGACCTTTTCCGTGGACCGCTGCAAGAGGAGTTTGACGACACCAGCATCAAATGGTTGGCCGACAGCGCTGTTGCCCCTGGCGACTGCCTGGTCGAGTCGGCTGGCATGGTGATCGATGGCGGGCTGGCCAAGCGCTGGGAGCGTGCGGTGGCCAGCCTGGGTGTCAAAGCCCCCTGGGAGGACCAGGAAGATGACAAGTGACACTACAGACGCGGGCCTGAGCCGCTGGACGTCCTTCATGAGCGAGGCCTCGCGGCGTGTCAACGCCGGTAGTCCGCTGGAGACGCGTGGCACGCTGACGCGGCTGGCCGGCCTGGTGCTGGAGGCCGCAGGCATTCGCGCGCCAGTAGGCTCGCAATGCCAGATCAACATGACGGGCCAGGAGCCGGTGTTGGTCGAGGTGGTGGGCTTTTCCAATGAGCGCGCATTTCTGATGCCCGCCGGCGACGTGCATGGCTTGTGCAATGGCGCCAGTGTGGTGCCGGCCGAGCCCTTCACCCCGGTGCCACGCCTGGGCGAAGTGCCGGGCGAAATCAGTCCATCGCGCGTAGGCGTTTTGCGCCTGCCGCTGGGTGATGGACTGTTGGGTCGTGTGATCGATGCCCAGGGTCAACCCATGGACCATGGTGGCCAGCTCAAGGATGTGGTGGCCGAGCCGCTGGACCGCAAGCCCATTAATGCCATGGAACGCGCCCCGGTGCGCCAACCGCTGGATACCGGCGTACGCGCCATCAACGCCATGTTGACCATTGGCCGGGGGCAACGTATTGGTTTGTTTGCCGGCTCTGGCGTCGGCAAGAGTGTGCTGCTGGGCATGATGGCGCGCTACACCAAGGCCGACGTGGTGGTGGTCGGGCTGATTGGCGAGCGTGGCCGTGAAGTCAAGGAATTCATTGAGGACATCTTGGGCGACGAGGGGCGTGAACGCTCAGTGGTGGTGGCCGCTCCCGCCGACGCACCGCCGCTGTTGCGTTTGCAGGGCGCCGCGTACGCCACGGCGATTGCCGAGCACTTTCGCGACAAAGGCCAGCACGTGTTGCTGTTGATGGACTCTCTCACCCGTTACGCCATGGCGCAGCGCGAGATTGCGCTGGCCATTGGTGAGCCGCCGGCCACCAAGGGTTATCCGCCTTCGTGTTTTGCCAAGATGCCGCAATTGGTGGAGCGCAGTGGCAATGGTTTGAACGGCGTGGGCTCTATCACCGCGTTCTACACCGTGTTGTCTGAAGGTGATGACCAGCAGGATCCGATTGCCGACGCGGCGCGTGCCATTTTGGACGGGCACATCGTGTTGTCGCGCGAACTCGCAGAGGCGGGGCATTTCCCTGCGATCGACATTGAACAGTCGGCCTCGCGGGTGATGCACAACGTGGTGCCGCCGGAACATTTTGAGTTGGCCCGGCGCTTCCGCTCGGTGAACTCGCGCTACCAGAAAGGCAAGGACCTGATCCAGATTGGCGCTTACGCCATGGGTGCGGATCCGGCACTGGACGAGGCCGTGCGCTTGAACGACGGCATGACCGAGTTTTTGCAGCAAGGCATGTATGTCTCGGCTACGCTGGCCGACAGCGTGGAAGAGATGCGGCGCAGTGTGGGCACCAAGCCTAGCATGGCTGGGCGCCTGTAGCCCGGCGTGGCAGCATGAAGCTCCAACCCAGGATTCCCGATGTCGCTCCTCAGAACCCTCGCCTTGGCCATTGAGGTGGCAACGCAGAAGCGTGATGCCGCGAGCAAGGCCCTGGGTGCGGCCCAGCAGGCGGAGATTGCAGCGCAAAACCAGTTGAAGCAACTCGAGACCTACGCCGTGGAAACCGATATGCGCTGGGCCACACAAGGCAAATTGTGTGCAGTGCCCGAGCTGATGCGGCACCACTACCAGTTTGTCGAGCGTTTGCACCACGCGATGCAGATGCAGCGGGAGATTTTGCTGCAACACGCTGCTGCGGTCGCGAATGCCAGAAACGTGTTGCTGCAAGCGGAAATGCGGGTCGCCACCTTGAAGCAGGTGTGCACCAAGAAACAGGCCGTCGTGACGCTGACGCAGCGCAGGCGGGAGCAGAAACAAATGGACGAGCTAGCGTCCGTGCGCTTCAGCGCGCGGCAATTTAACGGCGGGAGTTGATATGGGCATAGAAACAAGTGGTGTGAACGCGGCAGTGCCGCCAGTGCCGAGCAAAAGTGGCGCAGGTGGCGGACGGGCCGATGCGAAAGAAGATGCTGCGAGTGGGTTTTCGGCCCTGTTGAGTGCGGCGGATGCACCAGCGCCGTCGGCACAGGACGCGGCGCCACAGGCAGGCCAAACCTCAGACCCTGCAACCGAGGGGGAAACCGAGGAGGGGCGTGATATCACGGCCGCCACCGCGGCGCAAACGCCTGTGCTGCCGGACGCCCCGGTGGTGGACAACAGCGCCATGATTGCCGCGCTGTTGGCGGCTGCGCAAGGTGGGCAGCCCACGCAGGTGCAAGAGGGTGCTGCTTCCGCAGACACCAAGCTGGAGGCAAAGCCCGAGTCGTTGACCACATTGCTCAACGGCAAGACCGGTGCTGGTGCCGCACTGGCGTCGGGCCTGACGGGCGCCGACGCGAAAGCGGCGACAGAACATTTGAAAACGGCATTGGGCGACTACAGCTCGGTTCTGGAGCAAATGCGCGCGCGTGGCGAAAAGACCGGCGCTGCTGCAAGTGCCAATGGCGTGAATGGCGCGGCTTCGGCGCCATCGCTGCTGGGCAAAACGGCTTTGCAAGCGCAGGTCGACCTGGCCGCGCGCAACGACCGTTTGGGCAATGCCCTGGCCCAGGCCAGCAACAACAGCCAGAGTCTGGCCACGGCCGCCATGGTGGCGACGCAGTTGGAGTCGGTTGACAAGATTGCCGTCGCCCAGACGCGTGTCGGCGGTGTGGACGGCGCCCAGCTCGGCGGATTGCTGCCCGACCGCGCGTTTGCCCACGGTGGTTTTACGCCTACGGTGCAGTATGACGCGTCGCTTGGCACCGCATTGGCGACCCCGGCCACCAGCAGTGCAGACGTGGCTGACCAGGTGAGTTATTGGGTGGCCCAGGGTGTGCAGAACGCTGAAATGACGGTGGAAGGCGCCAATGCCGAACGCGTGCATGTGAGTATTTCGCTCTCGGGCAATGAAGCGCAGGTGGCGTTCCGGGCCGACCAGGCCGTCACCCGCGAAATGCTGGCCAACTCGGAAGCCCACCTCAAAGAACTTCTGGGCAGCCAGGGCTTGGTGTTATCCGGACTGTCCGTGGCGAATTCTGGTGCTGGCGCAGCGGGTCATGCCGACGGTTCCGGCGAGCAGCGGCAGCAATCCCGTTCGGGCGAAGGCTTTGGCGGCCAGAGCGAACGATCTGACGAACGTGTGGCGGCGCCAAAGCGTGCGCCCGCCGGCGAGCTGGATCTTTACGTATAACCGATAGCGGGAGGCGAAGGGGCGCAGCCCACCCCTGTGTATGCGGCCTTTTTCCCCCGCTAATCTGACTATCATCTGGCGACCCTAAACCCAATAATGCAACAGATGCCAAGACATTGAGATGTCGGCCCTGTAAGCGCTACCCCCGGAGGAAGTTAACGTGTCTGCCCCTGAAGCCTCAACACCACCCAAGCCGAAAGGCAAAAAGCTGATCATCATCATCGCCGCCGTTTTGTTGGTGGTGGCTGGTGGGGCTGGCTGGTTCATGTTTGGCCGCCACGCCGCAGAAGAGGGCGACGAAGCCCCTGTGGCACACAGCAGCAAGCCCAAGGCGCCACCGGTGTTTTTGCCTGTGGACAACATGGTGGTCAACCTTGCCGATCCAGGCGGCGACCGTTATGCCCAAATCGGCGTGACCATCGAGGTGGTGGATCTGAAGACGTCAGATCAGGTGAAGGCCTATATGCCCTCCGTGCGTAGTGCCATTCTGATGCTGGTGTCTCAGCGCACCTCGGAAGAGCTGCTCAGCAAAGACGGCAAGGCCAAGCTGTCGCGCGACATCTTGCGCGAGATTTCCCATCCTCTGGGCTACACCGTCGAAGATGACGAAGACGATCACGCCGATGACAAGCCCAAGGCCAAGTCCCAGCGCAGAGCCAAGGCAGGACCGCCGAATCCGATCAACAACGTTCTCTTCACCAGCTTCATTGTTCAGTGAAGCCGGGCCTGGAGTTGCGCAATGAGTGAAACATTTTTATCCCAGGAAGAGGTTGATGCCCTTCTGGAAGGGGTCACGGGCGAAAGTGCCACGGCCGCTGAAGAAGAGCAGGGGCCTGGCGGCGGCATTCGGAATTACGATATTTCGAGCCAGGAGAGGATTGTTCGTGGCCGTATGCCGACGATGGAAATCGTCAACGAACGGTTTGCGCGTAATTTCCGCATCGGCTTGTTCAACTTCATCCGTCGCAGTCCAGAAATCAACGTCGGCACCGTGGCCGTGCAGCGCTACAGCGCCTTCTTGCGCGAATTGGCCGTACCGACCAACTTCAACATCATGGCGATTCGCCCACTGCGCGGCAATGGGCTGGTGGTGTGTGAGCCGTCTTTGGTGTTTGGTGTCATCGACACCTTGTATGGCGGTGTTGGCAAGTTCCACACGCGGATTGAAGGGCGCGAGTTTTCGCTGACCGAGCAACGTGTGATCAACCGCCTGGTGGGCGTGATCTGCGATGAGTACCGCAAGGCCTGGCACGGTATTTATCCGCTTGAGCTGGATTACCAACGCTCGGAAATGCAGCCGCAGTTCGCCAACATTGCAACCCCGAGTGAAATCGTGGTGGCAACTTCGTTCCAGTTGGAAATCGGTGACATCTCGGGGTCCATCCACATCTGCATGCCCTACTCCACGCTGGAGCCTATCCGCGACGTGTTGTATTCGGCGACGCAGGGTGATTCCGTGGAAGTCGACCGCCGCTGGGTGAACGTCTTGAGCAAAGAGATTCAGTCGGCCCCCGTCACGCTGGTGGCCGAACTGGCCAAAGCTGGCGCAACCGTCGAGCAACTCCTGGCCATGAAGCCGGGCGACTTCATTGAGCTGGAGCGCGAGCCCAGCATCTCGGTGTCCATCGCTGGGGTTCCCATTTTTGAGTGCCAGTACGGCACCCACAATTCCAAGTACGCCATTCGCATAGACCAGTTCTTGCGCGGCCACGATAGTCAAAACGGAGGTGATGCCAATGGCAACCGATAACACAAAAGACGAATCCGACGATCCAATGGCCGCCTGGGCCGAAGCGTTGGAAGAACAGAAAACCACCGAGAAGGCTGACCCTGAACAGGGTGGCCCTCTGACCGGCGAGCCGGTCAAGTCTTTCACGCCCGGCAAGGACGGCACCCAAGACATCCACATGGTGCTGGACATTCCGGTGACGCTGTCGGTGGAGCTGGGCCGTACCAAGGTGCCGATTAAATACATCCTGCAACTGGCCCAAGGGTCGGTGGTGGAGTTGGACGCGTTGGCGGGTGAACCCATGGACGTGTTGGTCAATGGCTACCTCATCGCCCAGGGCGAAGTGGTGGTGGTGAACGACAAGTTCGGCATTCGCCTGACCGACGTGGTCACACCGTCCGAACGCCTGCGCCGCGTCAGCCGAGGAGGCTGATTTCCGATGATGAGCCAGACGCTTCTGTTGGTTGGTTTCTTCGTGGTTCTGTTTGCGATGTTGCCTTGGGCCATCAAGCGGATCCAGAGCAGAGCGTCCAAGGTTGGTGCTGGGGCTGTCGGGGCTTGCCGGGTGGTGTCCGCCGTCGGCGTGGGACCGCACCAAAGGGTTGTGACCGTGGAAGTGGGGCCGCCAGGTGCTCAGACCATGCTGGTGTTGGGCGTGACCAACCAGACCATCACCTGTTTGCACACCATGGCTGTGAATACCCCTGTGGCGAACACCCCAGTCGATTTCCGTACCGTTTTGGCGAATGGCAGCGTGAGCAGCAATGCCGCCGTGCCTGCCGATGGAGCTCCCCGTGTTTAACCGTCGCCTCTGCGTCTCCATGATCAAAAGCAATCTTCGCCGCGCCGGTGTGTGGGGTGGGGTTGCCGGCATGGCACTGGTGCTGTCGGGCAGCGCTTATGCGCAAAACAACGGCGCATTGCCGTTGATGATTGGCTCTGGCAGCGGTAGCACGAGTTATTCGGTGCCTATCCAGACCCTGCTGTTTTTCACCGCGCTGTCATTCCTTCCCGCTGTGCTGCTGATGATGACCGCGTTCACACGCATCGTGATTGTGTTGTCCTTGCTGCGCCAGGCGCTGGGCACACAATCCGCGCCACCGAATCAGGTGGTGATTGGTTTGTCGTTGTTCCTGACGCTGTTTGTCATGGGCCCAACGCTGGACAAGCTTTACCAGGATGCCTACCTGCCCTACACCCAGAACACGCTGACTTTTGAGCAGGCGGTGGAGAAGGGTGAAGTACCGGTGCGCCAGTTCATGCTCAAGCAAACCCGCCAGTCTGATTTTTCGCTGTTTTCCCGCTTGGCCAAACTCGACCCTTCGGTCACGGCCGAGAACGCACCGCTGCGCGTGCTGGTGCCGGCGTTTGTGACCAGTGAACTCAAGTCGGCATTCCAGATTGGTTTCATGATCTTCATCCCGTTTCTGGTGATCGACATCGTGACCGCCAGTGTGTTGATGTCGCTGGGCATGATGATGCTGTCGCCCGTGCTGGTGGCGCTGCCGTTCAAACTCATGTTGTTTGTGCTGGCGGATGGCTGGAATCTGTTGATTGGCTCATTGGCAGCCAGCTTTGCCACATAAACCACGTCAGGTGCGGATATGAACTCTCAAATGGTGCTCACCAAAGGCCAGGAGGCCTTGTGGTTGTTGCTGATGGTGTCGGCGCCGGTACTGGCCGCCGTGTTGGTGGTCGGCTTGCTGGTCAGTATCTTCCAGGCCATCACGCAAATCCATGAAGCGACCTTGTCGTTTGTGCCCAAGCTGCTGGCCGCCATGTTGGTGTTTGCCCTGGCCGGCCCATGGATGCTGAGCACCTTGGTGGACTACATTCGCCGCACCATTGAGTCCATTCCATCGCTGGTGTTGTAGCGCCGTGCCCTTTCGGCAAGCGCTAGGTTGAGCCCGTGCTGACCTTTACCGAAGCCCAACTGGTGACATGGTTGTCGCCATTGCTCTGGCCCTTTATCCGGGTGCTGGCGCTGTTCACCGCCGCGCCGGTGTTCTCGCTTCGCGCCATTCCCATGCGCACCAAGATTGGCTTGGCCTTTTTCATTTCCCTGGCCGCGCAACCCAGCCTTGTGGGCCAGCCTATCGTGGACATCAACAGCCCGCAAGCCGTGGGTGCCGTGCTGCAGCAAGTAGGCGTGGGCTTGTCGATTGGTTTTGCGGTGCGCCTGGTGTTTGCCGCGGTGGAGTTGGCCGGTGAGCTGGTGGGCTTGCAGATGGGCTTGAACTTCGCGGCCTTCTTCGATCCCTCAAGCAACGCGCAAGTGAGCGCGGTGTCGCGCTTCCTGGGGCACATGGCGACCTTGATGTTTGTGGTGATCAATGGCCACTTGATGGTGCTGCTGGCGGTGATCAAGAGTTTCGATGCCTTTCCTACCGACGGCAACATCCTCACCATGCTGGCGCAGGTGAAGCTCTACACCTTGGGTGCCGAGTTGTTTTCCAGTGCGTTGTGGATTGCGCTGCCGATGATTGGTTTGCTGCTGTTTGTCAACCTGACGTTGGGCATTGTCTCCCGGGTGGCGCCGCAGATGAACATTTACGCGATTGGTTTTCCCATCACGCTGGCCATGGGCTTGATCGGCCTGACGGCCACATTGCCCATGCTTGATCAGCCAGTGTTGTCGCTGATGCAGAAGATGATTGATCTTTTCAGCGCGACCCGTTAGCGCTACGGCGCTAGACCAGGTTGTTGCGGATCGCGTAGACCGTCAATTCAGCGTTGTTGGTGAGCTTGAGCTTTTCGAGCACGCGGGTGCGGTAAACACTCACGGTCTTGGGGCTCAGCATCAGTTCCTCCGCAATGTCTGACAGGCGTTTGCCCGAGGCAATTTTCAAAAGCGTTTGCAACTCGCGCTCCGACAGCGCGGCATGGGGCGCATCCAATACCGGTTTGGACAGGCTTTCCACCAGCATCTGCGCAACCTCTGCCGTCACATATTTGCGCCCTTGCATGATGGTGCGCACGGCGGCCAGCAGTTGCTCGGGGTCGGACGCCTTGTTCACATAACCTTGTGCGCCCGCACGCAGGCAGCGAATCGCATACTGGTCTTCGGGGTACATCGATACCACCAGCACCTTGATGGGCGACTCGGTTTCGCGCAGCGTGGCCAGCACTTCCAGGCCACCTCGGCCAGGCATGTTCAGGTCCAGCACCAGCACATCACACGGCTTGGTGCGCAACACGTCGCGCACCTCGGCATAACTGGCGGCTTCGCCGGTGATTTCGATGTCTGGGGACTCGGACAACATGTCGCGTACGCCACGGCGCACCACCGCGTGGTCATCACAAAGAACTACATGGATCATGAGGCGCTTCCGCTGGTGGTGTCTGTCGTATCGGGAGACAGGGGGATGGAGAGAATGATGGAGGTGCCGCTGCCGGAGCGGCTGCTGATGTCCAGCCAGCCGCCCACTGTTTTGGCGCGCTCGCTCAAGCCGCGCAAGCCAAACGCCTTGGGCTTGTCGAGGGCTGGCTTGCTCAGGCCGGCGCCGTTGTCGGAAATTTCCAGTGTCAGCACCTGCTCGTGGTCGGACAATTCCATTTGGACGGCGCTACACGCCGCGTGTTTGGAGATGTTGGTCAAGGCTTCCTGGGCGGTGCGATAGGCCACCAGTTGAATCGCTTTGCTGATCTGGATCTTTTCGTGATTGGCATGAAAGACCACGGGAATACCGGTTCGCTTTTGAAACGACTGCCCTAGCCACTGCACTGCCGCCACCAGGCCCTGGTCCAGAATGGGCGGGCGCAAATCCATCATGATGCGCTGGCTGGCACCGAGTGCGTGTTGCAGCATTTCCATGGCGGAGGTGATGTGTGCCGCGGAGGTGGCATCGCGGTGGTGCCGCGCCAGCCAGGCCAGATCCAGGTTCACCGCCGCCAAGGCGCCGCCTATGTCATCGTGGACCTCTCGTGCGATGGCTGCGCGCTCTTGCTCGATCGAGGTTTGCAAGTGCTCGGCCAATTCGCCCAGGCGGCGCTCGGAGGCGGCCAGTTCCATGTCGGCGGCTTCTTTGGCACGACGGGTTTCCGTCACTTCGATGGCGCGCCGTATGACGTGGCCCAACTTATTGATGTTGTCCTTGAGCAGATAGTCGCTAAAGCCGAGCCGGATGGCATCTACCGCCGCAGCCTCACCAATCGCGCCCGAGAGCAGCACAAAAGGTGGCAGTTGTTTGGATTGCCGTAACGTGTTCCATGCGTCGATAGCGGTAAACCCTGGGAGCCGGTAATCGGCCAGGATCACGTCAAAAGGCTGGCTTTCCACCTGTTCTTCAAACTCATCAAGTGTGTCCACTCGAACGATACTAAACAGCATGCCCTCGCGACGCAGTGCGTGCTTGACCAGTTGATGGTCCACCTCTGAGTCCTCGAGATGTAACATTCGAATGGCGGGGGACGAGGGTGGGGCGCTCATGAAAGGAACAGTGGCTCGGTCATTTGTTGTCTGTGAGGCGAAAGTGCAGCTGTAAGAGCAGGTTTCGGCTGGAATTTTGCTGACCACGGGGTAACAAATTGTCAAATGGAATTAATATCAGGACTGATCCCGAGAATTCTGTCCATGGACTACCGGTGCCTCGGAGAATACATGCAAAAAGACCTTTCATCGTCAGAACCATCCGTTCAGGTACCAGTCATGGTGGTGGCGGAGGTGCAGGATGCGCTGTTGGTCGTGATGCACGATCTGGGTCGTCTCGAAGGCTTGTTGAGCCACACCATGGAAAACCTGATGTTGCGCTTCGACATCGCCCACCAACAAATGTCTGTGCCTGCGTTGCAGAACCTGGCCGAGCTTGACGACATGCGTGAAACCCTGCGTGCCGCTGTAACAGAACTCCAATTTCAGGACATGGCGTCGCAATTGATCGTGCACACGACCAAATTGCTGCAAGGCTGTGCAGCCAAGCTGGCGGTAGAGACGATGGGCGATGAGGAGGGTGAAGAGCCCGCGCCGTTCGAAACGGTTCCTGCTGACCGTCCCAATCCGGTGACGCAAAGCGAGATGGAGGCTGGCTCCATCGAGCTTTTCTGAGCCACTTGTGTAGTTTTGATTGAATACTTTCCAATTTGCTGGAGCCTTTCATGCATTCGATACTTGCCGTTGACGATTCACCCTCTATGCGAAAGATGGTGTCTTTCACGTTGACTGGTGCGGGATACCAGGTGATTGAGGCGGTGGACGGTCAGGACGCCTTTGAAAAAGCGCAAGCGAACAACATCGATCTGGTGCTGGCCGACCAGAACATGCCGCGCCTGGACGGGCTGGGCCTGACCCGCCTGCTGCGTCAGGACGCCCGCTTCAAGACCATTCCGATTTTGATTTTGACCACCGAGTCCAGTGACCAGATGAAGCAAGCCGGTAAAACGGCGGGTGCCACTGGCTGGCTGGTGAAACCTTTTGATCCGACCCGCTTGATCGAAGTGATCAAGAAGGTCATCCGCTGAGCCAACGTGGCCCGCGTCGCATAACAGGAGTCAGTATGGCTGAAACGCAGCACGATTCATCCGGGGGTGGGGCAGACTTTGACCTCACCCAGTTCTATCAAATCTTTTTTGAAGAAGCGGGTGAGAACCTGGATCAGATGGAGCAGATGTTGCTCGACATCGATCCGGCCGAAACCGGGGATGAAGAGCTCAACGGGATTTTCCGTTGTGCACATTCCATCAAAGGTGGCGCTGCAACCTTCGGTTTCGCCGATGTGGCCGAGTTGACCCACCAGATGGAGTCTTTGCTCGACCGCCTGCGGCGCCACGAGTTGAAGATGATTCCGCCTATGGTGGACGCGCTGCTGGAGTCGGCCGACGCTTCGCGCAGCTTGCTCGCACGCCATCAAGCCGGTGGTGAGGGTGAGGCGATTTCCACCTCGGCGTTGGTGAAGCGCATTGCCTCTTTGGTGGCTGGCGAAGTTCCCGGTGAAGGCGCAGCAGCGCCGGTCACCGTGGCTGCCCCTGCCCCAGCCCCAGTAGTGGCTGCGCCTGCTCCCGCGCCCGTTGCGGCCGCATCGCCACGGCCGCCTGAAGGCTCTCGTTTGCTGGAACTGAGCATAGGCCCGATGGAGCACCCCGAGCAGGCCGACGCGATCACCGATCTGTTCCGCGACATTCCTGGCTTGGGCACTGTCAGGGCCTTGCCCACTGAACGCAAAGACATGCGTCTGTTCGAGGCGACCACCAGTTCGACCAACGAAGATCTGCTCGACCTCTTCATCTTCCATGTGCAACGCGAGTTGGTTCACATCCGCGATATCACCGAACCGCCCGAGGAGCCCGCAGGCCCGCCGGTAGCGCCGGGCGAAGAATATGGCTTTTTCTCGGGTGCGCCCGGTGGCCCTGTGGAAGCCGCAGCACCTGCGCCGGCCGCAGCACCGGCCGCAGCGGCGAAAGCCGAGGCCGCTGGCGGCAAAGCCGGCGGCAGCCAGACCCAGTTGGAAGCGACCACCATCCGTGTGGACGTGAAAAAGGTTGACCAACTGATCAACCTGGTGGGTGAACTGGTGATCACGCAGGCCATGCTGGCGCAAAACAGTCACGGGCTTGACCCGGCGCTGCACCAGCAGCTGTTTGCCGGTTTGGCCGATCTGGATCGCAACACGCGCGACCTGCAAGAGTCGGTGATGTCGATTCGCATGATTCCGATGTCCATCGTGTTCAACCGCTTCCCGCGCATGCTGCGCGACCTGGCCAACAAGCTGGGCAAGAAGGTTGAGTTCGTGACGCAAGGTGAAGCCACCGAACTCGACAAGGGACTGGTGGAAAAGATCACTGACCCGTTGACCCACTTGGTCCGCAACAGTTGCGACCACGGGGTGGAAATGCCGCAAGACCGTATTGCCGCCGGCAAAACGCCGCATGGCACCATCACGCTGGCGGCCTCGCACCAGGGCGGCTCGATTGTGATCGACGTGCGCGACGATGGCCGTGGCATGTCGCGCGAGAAGATTCTGGCCAAGGCGCGCGAGCGCGGCCTGGATGTGAGCAACTCCATGTCTGACGCAGAAGTCTGGCAACTGATTTTTGCGCCGGGCTTCTCCACCGCAGAAACCGTGACCGATGTGTCCGGTCGCGGTGTTGGCATGGACGTGGTCAAGCGAAACATCGCGGCGCTCAACGGCACGGTTGACATCGAGTCGAACGAAGGCCAGGGCATGAAGGTGTCCGTGCGCTTGCCGCTGACACTGGCCATCATGGACGGCATGTCGGTGAGCGTGGGCGACGAGGTCTACATCTTGCCGCTTTCGTCGGTGGTGGAGTCGTTCCAAGTGAACGACGAAGCCGTGAGCACCGTGGCGCAAGGCTCGCAGTTGGTGAAGGTGCGGGAAGAGTTCATGCCCGTGATCGAGCTGGAGCGGGTGTTCCAGGTGCCGCGCTCGGCCGATGACAAGAACAGCAGCATCATGGTGGTGGTGGAGTCCGAGGGTAGCCGTGTGGCCTTGTTGGTCAACGAGTTGCTGGGCCAGCACCAGGTGGTGGTGAAGAACCTGGAGTCGAACTACCAAAAGGTGGCGAACGTATCGGGCGCGACCATCATGGGCGACGGCAAGGTGGCGCTGATTCTGGATATCGGTGCCTTGGTGCGCCGTTCGCGCCACTGATTTTTTGGCTCAAACATGTACGCTAGTTCGCTAGCTTGAAGTGAAGGAGAGACTCCATGGGAGCAGCAGAAAAGGCGGGTGACTTGACGGCAACCGCGCGGGAATACCTGACGTTTCGTCTGAGCCAGGAAGAGTACGGGATCGACATCCTGAAGGTGCAGGAGATCCGGGGCTATGAGGCGCCCACGCGTATTGCGAATGCGCCGCCCTTCATCAAAGGGGTGGTGAATTTGCGCGGCACGATTGTGCCGATTGTCGACATGCGCCTGAAGTTCAACTGTTCGGAAGCGGACTACAGCAGTTTGACCGTGGTCATCATCCTGAACCTCGGCAGCCGCATTGTCGGCATCGTGGTGGACTCGGTGAGCGACGTGCTGGAACTGCAGCCTGAAAACGTGAAGACCGCGCCCGATATCGAGAGCATCGTCAACAACGACTGCATTCTGGGCTTGGGCTCGCTGGGTGAGCGGATGCTGATTTTGCTGGACATCGAACGTTTGATGTCCGGCACTGACATGGGCTTGGTGGCCCCGTAAGAACCATGGCTTCCACGGCTGTCAGCGCGGCAGAGTCCGGTGGCGTTTCGCCTGAAGGACGCGAGTTTGTCTGGACGAACGCCGATTTCACCCGCGTCCGGTCGCTGATTTATCAGCGCGCAGGCATCAACCTGCACGAAGGCAAACACGCCATGGTGTACAGCCGCTTGTCGCGGCGTTTGCGCGACACCGGGCACACCAGCTTTCGTGATTACCTGGGTTGGCTGGAGCATACCGATGGTCCTGAATGGCAGGAGTTCATCAATGCGCTCACGACCAACCTCACGGCCTTTTTCCGCGAGCAGCACCATTTCGAGATTTTTGCGACCTTGCTTAAATCCAAGCCTGTAGGAACGCCTTGGAGTGTCTGGTGCAGCGCGGCTTCTACGGGTGAAGAGCCGTATTCGATTGTCATGACGGCGATTGAAACCTTGGGGGCGAACGCGCAGTTCAAGTTGTCGGCCAGCGATATCGATTCGAAGGTGTTGGCCACGGCCTCTCAAGGCATTTACCGGCTGGATAACTTGAAGGGCATGAGCCCCGAGCGGCTGCAGAAGTTTTTCCTGCGTGGCAAGGGCGGCAATACCGGGCTGATCCGCGCCAAGCCTGAAGTGCGGCGTTTCATCGATTTCATGATCGTCAACCTGATCAAGAATGACTGGCCGTTCCGTGACCAGTTCGATGCCGTGTTCTGCCGCAACGTGATGATTTATTTTGACGCGCCTACCCAGCGAGCGGTGTTGGAGCGTATTCACCGGGTGATGAAGCCTGGCGGCATGTTGTTTGTCGGCCATGCGGAAAATTTCAGCGAGTCGCGCGATTTGTTTGCCTTGCGTGGCAAGACGGTGTACGAACGGCTGTAAGGGCGCTTGACGGCGTTTAATGACGAGTTGTGACTGGTTTGGCTACAGAGTTTTAAATTGAGTGGGTGCCAACGACCATGGAAATTCCTAGAACCGGTGGGCCGACGCTAGCGCAGCGGATGGCGGCGGGCGTTTTGACCAACGGCCCCATCCCGGAGAGGCGCGCGGGTGCGCGGGTGAATTCGCCTGTGCGCTCGTCTTATGCGGAGGCGCGGACGTCAACCATCGATGAGTTGAAGGCCATCAAGCGCAAGCCGGGGGAGGCTTCGTTCTTCTTTTTTGACCACCATTTCCAATACAACGCCGTCAAGATCTTGCCCGGCGAGCACTTTGTTTCTGACGAAAACCTGGTCATCATGACCGTGCTGGGCTCGTGTATTGCGGCTTGTTTATGGGATTCGCATGCGCGTGTCGGCGGCATGAACCATTTCATGCTGCCCGACGGTGACGATGGGACGGGTCTGGGCCGCTACGGCTCCTATGCGATGGAGTTGCTGATCAATGAGATGCTGAAATCGGGCGCAAGGCGCGAGTCGCTGCAGGCCAAGATTTTTGGCGGTGGCGCGGTGATGAGCAACTTCACCACCATGAATGTGGGTGAACGCAACACGCAGTTTGTAATCGACTACCTGCAGACGGAGCGTATTCCGCTGTTGTCGCAGGATGTGCTGGATATCTATCCGCGCAAGGTTTGTTTTTTCCCCGTCACTGGCAAGGCCATGGTGAAGCGATTGGCCCACGCCCATCCCGACACGGCCGCCATTGAGCGCAAGGGGAATGCTGCCACCCTGGCCAAGAGCACTTCGGGCGGGTCGGTGGATCTGTTTTAGTTTGAGGGGGTGTGGTGATGAGTAAGATCAGAGTCGTAGTGGTAGATGACTCTGCGCTGGTGCGCAGTTTGTTGACAGAAATCATCAACCGACAGCCCGACATGGTGTGTGTAGGTGTCGCAAACGACCCGCTGATTGCGCGCGAGATCATCCGCGAGCTGAATCCGGATGTGATCACGCTGGACGTGGAAATGCCACGCATGGACGGCATCGATTTTTTGGGCCGGCTGATGCGTTTGCGCCCCATGCCGGTGGTGATGATCTCCACGTTGACCGACAAGGGCGCCGAAGTCACCTTGCGTGCACTGGAGCTGGGGGCGGTCGATTTTGTGGCCAAGCCACGCATAGGCCTGGCCAGTGGATTAAACGATCTGGCGACCCAGATCGTCGAAAAGATCCGCGTGGCTTCGGTCGCCAAGTTCAAGCGAGCGCCTGCGCCCGCACCGGGGGCTGCGGCGCCGGCTGCTGCGAGGCCGGCCACCCTGCTGGGCCGTGTATCGACCGAGAAGATGATTTGTATTGGCGCCTCTACCGGTGGCACCGAGGCCGTCAAAGAAGTGCTGCTGAAGATGCCCGCCGATGCACCGGCTATTGTCATCACACAGCACATGCCTCCTGGCTTCACCACCAGCTTCGCCGCGCGTTTGAACGGCTTGTGCCAGATCACGGTGAAAGAGGCGGTGCATGGCGAACGTATCCTGCCGGGACACGCCTACATTGCGCCTGGCGGCCGGCAGTTCAGTGTGAGCCGTAGCGGTGCCAACTACGTGGCTGTTGTCGAAGACACCGAGCCGGTGAACCGCCATAAACCTTCGGTCGAAGTGCTGTTTCTATCGGCTGCCGCCGTGGTGGGGCGCAATGCCTACGGCATCATGCTGACCGGCATGGGCAACGACGGAGCCAAGGCCATGCGCGAGATGCGCGATAAAGGCAGCTACAACTTTGTGCAAGATGAGGCGAGTTGTGTGGTGTTTGGCATGCCGCGTGAGGCGATTGCGCATGGTGCAGCCGATGAGGTCTTGCCACTCGACAAGATCGCGCCCGCCTTGCTGGCCAAGATTGGCGCCAGTGGTGATCGTTTGCACAACCGGATTTGAGGCTGTGCTTTCCAGCAAAAAGGGCACTATCTGAAAAGACAGTGCCCTTTTTATTTGATGTTTTTTTGCCGTTTCAGGCAATCTACATCAGCGCAAGTCGCTATCAATATTGATAGGCACGCTGTCTGCGCATTGGTGTGACTCAGCCGCCCAAAGCCTCCCAGCGTTCCAGGGCGTGCATCAGCAGGTCGTCAATTTCACTGCTGCGTTGCGCCATGGCGCTGGCGCGGCTACCGTCGCTTGCGTATAACTTGCCATCAGCCAGCGCGGCTGTGATCGAGGCCTGTTCGGTCTCCAGTGCGGCAATTTCAGCGGGTAGGGCGTCCAACTCGCGTTGTTCCTTGTAGCTGAGCTTGCGCGCCTTGGCCGCCGGTGCGGCTGGAGTGGCGGCGGCGGCAGGGGCCTTTGCCTCGGCCTCGGGTGCGGCAACCGGCGTGGCAGGCTTGGGTTCAGCCTTTTTGTTGTTGTCGGCGATGGCGCGCGCGCGTTTGCTTTGGATCAGCCAGTCCTGCACGCTGCCCTCGTACTCGCGCCAGAAGCCAGGGCGCTCGTCGGGTTCGTGGGCAATGATGTCGGTGACCACGTTGTCCAGGAAGGCGCGATCATGGCTGACCAGAAACACGGTGCCGTCGTAGTTCTGCAGCAGCTCTTCCAGCAATTCGAGGGTGTCGATGTCCAAATCGTTGGTTGGTTCATCCAGCACCAGCACGTTGGCCGGGCGCGCAAACAGCCGGGCCAGCAGCAGGCGGTTGCGTTCGCCACCCGAAAGCGAGCGCACAGGGGAGTTGGCACGTGCGGGAGAGAACAGGAAGTCGCTCAAATAGCTCTTCACGTGTTTACGCTGGTTGCCGATCTCAATCCACTCGCTGCCGGGACTGATGAAGTCTTCCAGCGTGGCGTCCAGATCGAGGTTGTTGCGCATCTGGTCGAAGTAGGCGATTTGCAAGTTCGCTCCCTGGCGCACCGTGCCACTGTCGGGCTGCAAGGTGCCCAGGATCAGCTTCAGCAAGGTCGTCTTGCCGGCGCCGTTGACCCCTAGCAAGCCTATTTTGTCACCACGCAGAATCACGCCACTGAACTTGTCGACGATCACCTTGTCGCCAAAGGCTTTGCTCACTTCTGTCAACTCAGCCACGATCTTGCCGCTACTCTGGCCGGACGCCACGTCCATGTTCACGCGGCCGACGGCGTCGCGCCGGGCCGCGCGGGAGGCGCGCAGCGCCTCCAAGCGGCCAATGCGGCTTTGGCTACGGGTGCGTCGGGCTTCCACTCCTTTGCGGACCCAGACCTCTTCCTGGGCCAGTAGTTTGTCGGCCTTGGCGTTGATGATGGCTTCCTGCGCCATCTGTTCATCCTTCTGCGCAACGTATTGCTCGAAGTTGCCGGGGTAGGAGCTCAGCTTGCCACGGTCGAGCTCCACGATGCGGGTGGCGACACGGTTGAGGAAGCTGCGGTCGTGGGTGATGGTGACGATGCTGCCCTTGAAGTCGACCAGCAAGTCCTCCAGCCACTCGATGGAGTCCAGGTCCAGGTGGTTGGTTGGTTCGTCCAGAAGCAAGACGTCTGGCTTGGTCACCAGCGCTTGGGCCAAGGCGACACGTTTGTTGGTTCCGCCAGAGAGGCTGCCAATCAAGGCGTTGGGGTCCAGGTGGAGATGCTGCAGCGTTTCATCAACACGGTTTTCCCAGTTCCATGCGTCATAGGTTTCGATTTGTGATTGCAAGGCGTCGAGGTCGACGCCGTCAGCGCCGGAGAGATACAGATCTCGAATGGCAATCACTTTGGCCAATCCGGCACTGACCGCCTGAAAGACATTCAATGCCGGGTCAATCGTTGATTCCTGTGCCACGTAGGCGATGCGCACGCCTTGTTGAACCTGCAGTGTTCCATCGTCAGGGCGCTCCAGTCCTCCAAGGATCTTGAGCATGGATGACTTCCCAGCGCCGTTGCGGCCAATCAGGCCTACTCGTTCGGCTGATTCCAGGGAAAAGTTTGCGTGGTCCAGCAAAGGGACGTGGCCGAAGGCCAGCTGCGCGTCTAGTAAGGTGATAAGTGCCATTGTGGAGGGATTATCGGCTGTGCAGCTTGAACGACACTTGGCCACCGGCGTTGCCCCCAGGACAACGCCTTCTCTTATATAGAGACATGCAGAGGTAAAGGAGCTGGTGGGCAACCCACGGCCATGTAGGGCAACTTCTTCCTGTCTTTTTCTGCCCCTCTTGCGTTGTTGGTTCAAAAGGTGTTATAGTCGAGGGCTCGGCTGATGACGAACAAGTTTGTGATTGGTTGGGGTGCTGGGTTTGGTTGGTTTTGATGT